>QMQA01000238.1 GCA_003648845.1 Candidatus Aerophobota bacterium | reverse complement strand
TATTAATTCCATCTTTATTTGTTATGGTGAGGTTTATCCTGGATATAACATCGTCACCGTAGCTCGTTTGCGGATTCGTTTTTGAAGCTACGGCAATCTGTTCTCCTGTATTAAGATCCATAAGGTATCCTACGACGGTGGTTGTACCAATATCAACGGCAAGCCCGTATGTCGTGGATGTGGTATTTCCAGCTTCAATATCCAGGAGTTCCTCTTCACTAAAAACACCTGTTATTTTGTATTTTGATTTCCGCAAAGTGTTTGGGATGTTCCTGATAGTGTTGTGATTTAACTTTGGTTTTTGAACAATGCCTCTGAACTCGGTTATTATTCTATCAACATCGAAACGTTGATCTTCGAGTGTTGGTTCAGGAATGCTGGAGAAGTACTTTTTTATTCGGGGATTTATTTTAAGTTCTATAGTGATTCCCTCAGTAAGAATTCTCTGCTCGCCTGTTCTGCTAATTTCGGGGATTTCTACTGCGCTGTCCCCAATAAGTCTTGTTTTGCATGCAAGGTAATAATCTCCATCAACCTTCTCTCCTTCGTATTTCCCCTCGATTATTTTAACAAGGCATTTCATGCACATGCCCCTGCCACCGCAATCAGATCTGATAGGTATTCCCGCTTTATTCAGGGCTTCATATATTGTTGTTCCCGGGTTTATTTCAACAACTTTTCCATCTGGTTCAAATCTAACCTTTATCATCCCATTTATTCCTTAATTTTACTGGATTGAGATTGTTTTATTGTTAGCGCATTTCCTGACCACCGGTAACATTTATGGCCTGTCCGGTCATATAGCTTGAGCCATCTGAAATTAAAAATAACAAAACAGAGGTTACATCCTCATACCTGCACCCTCTTTTAAGGGGTACCTGGTCTATATATTTTTTCCTTACCTCTTCCTCACTGATCCCCCATTTTTTAGCGTACTGTTTGAAAAGGCTTTTAACCCACAGAGGTGAATCAAGTAGGTTTCCAGGGCATATGGCGTTTACCCTTATATTGTAAGGAGCAAGGTCAAGTGCTATACTCTGGGTCAGGCCTATACCGCCAAACTTTGATGCCGAGTAAGCACAATTTTTGTAGCTGCCTTTTTTGCCCGACTTTGAATTAATCTGAATTATGACACCTCCGCCCTGCTTTTTCATCACTTTTGCTGCTTCCCTAGCACATAGAAAGTATCCGGTTAGATTTACATCGATAATTCTTTTAAACTCTTCCAGTGGAAACTCTGTGATCTCGTGTGAAATAAGAATTCCCGCATTGCTTACCATGACATCGAGTTTTCCAAATTTCTTAACCGTTTCTTCTACCATCTTTACCACATCTTCTTCTTTCGTAACGTCAGATTTTACCGATAGCGTATCAACATTGTATTTCTTTTTTAGGTCACCTGCTACTTTTTCTGCATTTTTTTCGTTGATATCTGCAACTGTTACTTTAAGACCCTGTTGAGCAAGTGAATGGCATATGGCTTCTCCAAGTCCCTGACCCCCTCCCGTAACAATCGCAGTTTCCCATGGTATATTAAAAGGAATATTAGGTGAACCCTCAGGCATTTTTTGACCTCCATAACTTTTCAAATATTGGGAATTTTATTTTTTTACTCTGGCAATCGGTTTAAAAACTTAAGCCCACCTATCAGATAGAAACTCTCTAAGCAGTTCTTCCTCAGCTTCCTTTGTCCATGCATCATTATTACCAAGCTGGGCAGCTATCTTTGGATACTTCTTCTTTAATTCCTTAATAGAAGTAAGGGGAAGATTTTCAATATGCGGGTAAACCACTATCTTGCCCGGAAAACTCCCCGTTCTTACAGCTTCCATTCCGTTCCATACATCATTAAAACCGCATACACCAGCAACAGAGTTATTCGTGTTCAGTTCTCCCGCTTCAACTTTCTTGAGAGTGATCTGCATGTCCTCGATTGTAGAACCACTTGAGCCTATGTATCTCACTGATTTAGTTGCCACGTCTTTTATATTCAATTTTACTATTGTACCTTTTGAGACACCTGCAAATATATTCAGGACTGCTTTATCTCCCAGAAACTTTGAGGCTTCTTCAATAACAGGAGGTATTGCTGCAAGACAGATCACATAATCATATTCTTTCCCATTATTAAGTTCAGATATCTTTTTGTGATAATCATCAGGATTACTGAACTCAGCTGGATTTAGCAATTGGAGATTAATGCCTTTCTGGTCTGCAACTCTGCTGAACTTCTGTTTTACCGTCTGTAATCTTTCATTCGATATGTCGGTTACAACTACAAGTTCTGGAAGAGGCTTGTTATCCAGTGCTAGTTGGATATGCATCTGTCCCATTGGACCTCCAGCCCCAAGCAGGAGGATCGAGTTTCCTCTAAGGGAATACTCAGGATTGCTTTCGTAGGGGGTTGAAGGATCATCCCCCAGTGAACCGATGAATAGTATTCTATCATAGTGGATTTTCCCCGCATCTATCTCTACTATCTGCTTCGACTCAGAGCTGCACATGTAATTTAAGATCCCATAGGGAGCGAGATTTCTGCCGCTACTGACAATTATTTCATCCTCAGCATCTCCGATGAGGATTATATCATCGAATCCAGCTCCATCTGTATATCTATTGCATAGAGAGACTATATCGTCATCTTCGACTTTTATTATTTCGGTGTTTGAATTTTTGAGGGATTCTTCTATTGATTTTTGCATTTGTGATTTAACATGGGAAAGTACCAGTTTTTCAGGTTTATTGTTTGAAAATAACTTCTCCCATCTATAATTCTTGCTGGCCTGGCCTTCAAAGATTAACATTTTTCCTTGATTCTTTATTCCTCTTCTGTGTTTAATTCTATATGATGCGATTACGCATGCCCAGGGTTCAACGAGTGCCACTTCACTGTAACTTGTATTTTCATTCTTTATTGGCAGTAAATAACTTCCTTCATCACCATCAAGTATCTCCTTCCCGATTATACCGTACTGAGAAAGGCCTCCTGGGAGGAGATATCCATAGGCTATTCCGACTTCCTTATAGTAAACATCTGCCTGAACAATATACCTGCTTCCCGGCTTGTATTGTTTTCTGTTTTTCCCAGCTTTAATTACGGTGAGAGCTACTTCATGGCCCGGTATTACCGGTTCTTTTTTGATATCTCTTCCCCTCAATCTTGGATGATCTTCACCCAGTTTAATAATCTTTGTATCGGAGAAACAAAGACCAACCGCATCGTTTCTTACGAGTAACTCATCGTCTCCGGGCTCATTTACGGGTATTTCAGTGGGTTTTTTATTATCCCCGAAGTTTTCCATCCCCTTGCCGTATATTCTCCATGCAAGACATTTTTTTGGTACTTCTTCGTTTGCTTTTTTATATCTGGTGAGCTTGTCCATGAACTTCTCCTTGTGTTAAAT
>QMQA01000237.1 GCA_003648845.1 Candidatus Aerophobota bacterium | reverse complement strand
GCGAGATTGAGGGGTAGGGGAGGAGCCGGTTTCCCTACGGGTATGAAATGGAGCTTTTGTCGAAAAGCCAAGGGAGAAGCACACTACATTATCTGCAATGCCGATGAGGGTGAGCCCGGAACATTTAAAGATAGGACGATCCTTACCGAGGTTCCCGACCTGGTTTTTGAAGGAATGACAGTTGCGGGTTATGCGATAGGTGCGACGGAAGGGTATATGTATCTGAGGGGAGAATATATATACCTTAAAGATTATCTAGAGCAGGTTCTGGAAAGAAGAAGAGAGCTTGGGCTACTTGGTAAGAATATATGCGGCAAAGAAGGCTTCAATTTTGACATAAGAATCCAGGTTGGAGCAGGGGCTTATGTCTGCGGCGAGGAATCAGCGTTAATTGAGTCTCTCGAGGGCAGCAGAGGTGCACCAAGAGACAGACCTCCATACCCGGTAACTTCTGGATATATGAATCAGCCCACCGCTGTAAATAATGTTGAGACACTTTGTTGCGCGGCGAGGATTCTTGAAAAGGGAGCTGAGTGGTTTGCCAGCATGGGTACAAAGGATTCCACCGGAACAAAGCTCCTCAGTGTTTCTGGCGATTGTGAAAGGCCAGGTGTTTATGAGCTTGAATATGGTATTACAATAGATAAACTTCTTGAGGTTGTAGGTGCAAATGATGCGCAGGCTGTTCAGGTAGGAGGTCCTTCGGGTACCTGCGTTGCTCCGAAAGATTTTGGAAGAAAGATTTGTTTTTAAGAGCTACCAACGGGCGGTTCGGTAATGATATTTAACTCCAAGAGAAATCTTCTGTGGATAGTCCGGGAGTTTATTGAGTTCTTTATCGAGGAATCTTGCGGCTGGTGTGCTCCTTGCCGTGTTGGCACAACGATGCTGGCAAAGAAACTGGATAAGATACTGGCTGGGGAAGGTTCTCAGGTTGATTTAAAGGAGCTTGAAGAACTGGCAAATACGGTTAAGAAAATGAGCAGATGTGGACTTGGCCAGAGTGCGCCGAATCCGATTTTAACAACTTTGAAAAACTTTAAGGCTCTGTACGAGGAGCTTTGTAAGGCTGAAGATTATATTCCACCATTTGATTATGAAAAAGCAATAGCAGCTGGTATTGAGATAGCAGGTAGGGAGCCTGTAGTGGAGGAGGAGTAAAATAGGGAAGGAGTAAAACAAAGGAGTAAAAAATGGATAAGATAACAATCACAATTGATGGAGTTGAAATAGAAGCAAAGCCTGGGCAGACCATTCTTGAGGCAGCTCTTGCTGCAGGTATTTATATTCCACATCTCTGCTACCACTCGGATCTTGTTCCGGGTGGCCACTGCAGGGTATGTACAGTCGAGGTAAACGGGAAGTTTACAAGTGCCTGTACAATGCCCGTGCAGGATGGAATGATAATTCGTAACAATGCCGAGGATATTAACAGGGAAAGACGAAAAATTATTGAGATGCTTTTTGTAGAGGGAAATCATTTTTGCCCGTTCTGCGAGAAGAGTGGTGATTGTGAGCTCCAGGCACTGGCTTACAGGCTTGGAATGCTGACACCCATGCTTCCATATCTATATAAGCAAATAGAAGTCGATGCTTCTCATCCTGATGTCTATATAGATAGAAACCGATGCGTGCTCTGTGGAAGATGTGTGAGAGCTTCAAGGGATATTGATAAAAAATATGTTTTTGGTTTTGAAAATAGAGGGATCAATAAGAAAATTGCGTTAAACTCAATGAATGGTCTGGGTGAAACAAATCTCAGCAAAGATGATAAAGCTGCATCGATATGTCCAACCGGTTGTATAGTTGTAAAAAGGGTTGGATATTCAAAACCATTTGGTACAAGGCTGTACGATAAAGAACCTATTGGTTCTGATATTGAGAAGAAACGTAAGTGATGATAATAAGTTAGTAAAATATCTCCAATGAAAGAGAGGGGGAAAATGGCTAAACCAAAAGTAGCAACAGCACACCTTACCGGTTGTTTTGGGTGCCATATGTCGATTCTTGATATTGATGAGAGAATACTTGAGCTGGTAGAACTTGTTGATTTTGATAAATCTCCAATAGATGATATAAAAAAGTTTACCGGTCCTGTGGATATCGGAATAATAGAGGGTGGATGTTCAACTCAGGAAAATGTAGAGGTGCTGAGATCTTTCAGAAAAAATTGCAAGATTCTTGTAGCGATAGGTGAATGTGCACTGACGGGAGGAATTCCCCATCTGAGAAATATGGTTCCTTTAAAAGAATGTGTTGAAACAGCATATTTGAATGGTATTTCGGTTGTCGATGGTGTTATTCCAAATGATCCGGATATACCACTATTGCTCGATAAAGTTTACCCTGTTCATGAAGTTGTCAAAATTGATTATCTGATTCCAGGGTGCCCACCAAGGGCTGACGCAATATGGGCTGCATTAACAGCGTTACTTTCGGGGAAAGAACCAGAACTTCCCTATGAAGTATTAAAATATGATTGATTTCGGGGGTATATAGATGAGCTCAGAAACCAAGCTGAGAAAAGTAGTAATTAATCCGGTAACAAGAATAGAAGGACATGCAAAGGTTACCATAAGGTTTAACGAAGAGGGTAAAGTTGAAACGGCACGTATGCACATCGTTGAGTTCAGGGGATTTGAGAGATTTGTATTGGGGAGGCTCTATTGGGAGGCTCCTGTTATTGTTCAGAGGTTATGCGGGATATGTCCTGTGAGCCATCTACTTTGTGCCGCCAAAGCAATGGATATGATTGTTGGCGCCGATAAGCTTACACCTACGGCGGAAAAAATGAGAAGGCTACTTCATTTTGGGCAGATCTATCAATCACATGCCCTCCATTTTTTCCATCTCAGTGCACCTGATCTTCTTCTGGGATACGATGCGGATCCTGCTATAAGAAATGTAATTGGGCTTATAAAAAAGGATAAGGAGCTTGCAACCCGTGCGGTTTTGATGCGAAAGTATGGACAGGAAGTTATAAAGGCCACTGCGGGGAAGAAAATACATGGTAATGGGGCCATCCCGGGTGGTGTGAATAAGAATTTAACAATAGAAGAGAGAGATTATCTACTAAAAGATATTGATAAGATGATTGAATGGGCCGTTGATGGACTCCAGCTATATAAAAAGCTTTATAAAAGTGATATAGAAAGATTGTCGAAACTGGGTAGCTTTGAGTCAAACTTTGTCAGTATAGTGCGGGATGATGGTGCCCTCGAGATGTACGATGGTAAACTGAGGGCTAAGGATCCTGATGGAAAAATAATATTCGATAAAGTTGAACCAATCGACTATCTTGATTACATAAGAGAAGGAGTGAGAAACTGGAGCTACATGAAGTTTCCATTTATATATAAACTCGGTCAGGAGAAGGGATGGTACAGGGTTGGACCGCTGGCAAGG
>QMQA01000236.1 GCA_003648845.1 Candidatus Aerophobota bacterium | reverse complement strand
CTCACTCATAATATGCTCTCCCGCTACCTCTAAAACTCCTTGGGATACTTTTATATGCTCATAAACTACACCTTTTTCACAGTCAATACCAGATACTACTGGCACAGAGTGTCTGACAAATACATCATATAAAAATGTTAGCATATTCACACCTGTTGATTTGTTAACAACCGTAGGTGTTTGACTTGGCAGCCGAGCATCTATTTCCAGAACCTTAAGAGTGCCATTATGAAGAATTACTTCTATATCCATAATACCGGTCAGGTTAAGGGCTTTCGCAATTTTTATACTAATTTCTCTAAACTGTTTATCCGCAATTTGCGAAAGTTTCGCAGGAGCAAACACTCTTTTAGAGTCGTAATGGCTGTCTACTTCAATTTCTGTAGGTTGAAACACCACATAATTGTCATTAAAACCAATAACCTCAAGGGAATAAGCCGGACCCTCTAAGAACTCCTGTATTACCCAATCGTCTAATTTAGGACCTGCCTTTTGTAAAAAAGTAGTAAGACCTTCCATGTTCCTTATTTTGCGCACGCCTTTACTTCCGCTGGAAGCAGATGGTTTAACCACTAAGGGAAAATTGCATTCTGGCCAAGACTGGGGCATCTGAATGCCAAGCTCAGCAAAGAGAGCATTGGATTTTTTCTTGGACGAGGAAACTGCATAGGCTGCAGCATCATAGGCTAGGGGTATATCTTCCCTGGCAGTGCTTTTCCTCAACCTCTCCAGTGCAACAGTATCTTCCAGGGCAGGTATAACCAAATCTACCGTTTTGATCACACTGGATAAGCCCGAAGTCTCAGCAGCTATATCTAACTGGTAAAAAATATCACATAAACCTGCAGCAGGAACCTTGGAATCTTTATCTATCAAAATTACCTCCCAACCAGCCTTATGTGCCAGGTAAGTTGCTTCCACCCCTTGCAGCTTTCCTCCCACTACAGCAACTCCCATCACTTTACCTCTAAATAAACGGGTTCTTTGACGAGCCTCTCCTTTTCATTGCTAATCCAACAAAAGTAATCTTCTCTGGATGCAGCCATTAAACCGACTTCCTCTATTAAAGGCAACACGCCTTTTACTGTCCGATAACCCTCATCTATATCCAAGGAACTTTGAGACACCCCAGCTAACCCTGTTTGTGGTGGAATTAGAGAGGTAACCACATTTGCTCCTGCTTCCAGTCTCTCTTTCAAACCACTAATACCATCTATATCCAGGGAGGCAGGAATTAATCGATCGGGAAATAGAAGACGTAAAACAGCAATAATTTTCAGCTCACGTATCCGGGGAGGTGATGGCCAACTTTCCATGGGAGTACCTTTTTGTGGAACAAAACTCATAACCCGCAGTTGATGAGCACCTATCTTTTTCATAGCATTAATAGAGGTAACAATATCTCTTAAGGAATCGCCTACACCTGTTAAAATGCCTTCTTCCACTAACAAACCTATCTCTTTGGCAAAGTATTTTGTGAAAAGACGAAGGTTATAATTCTGGCCAGGACGCAACTGACTAAAAAGCTGTGGGTTATGTGTCTCCTGGTAACACGCATACCAGTCAGCACCTGCTTTGCTAAGAGCAATTAAAACCTGCTTGGGAATAACTCCTGGGGAAACCATTACAGGAAGACCTGTTTCTATTTTCACTGCCTTTACCAAGTCTACGAGAAATTTGAATCCATTCTTCCTTCGGTAAAAAGGGTCCTCACCCATCGTGAGGTCTATTAAGTGAACACCAGATTCCGCCAATCTACAAGCTGCCTGGGTTATCTCATCCCTGGTTTTCCGGTACCGTTTGGTTAACACATTAGGCGCTCGGTAAAAACAAAAGATACAGTAATTTCGGCACCAAGTGGAAAAATATAGAAAGCCATACAGAAACACTTTGTTACCAAAATATCGATATCTCAAGCTCCGGGCAACACTAAAAAGCCGGTTTATATTCTCCTCATCTTCTAAACCAAGCAGAAAAATAATCTCCTCTTCTGCTAAGACCTGTTCATTATAGGCTTTCTCAAGAATATCTTCCAATTTAAAAAGGGGGATTTTTGTTTTCATAATACAAAATCTCTCAACCGAAGAGAAGTTCCCAATATTTATTCCTCACATTTATTTGCTTAGTAACTCCTGTGCTTTTTTTACCGCTACAGTTGCATCTTCTGCATAGGCATCTGCCCCAATTCTATCTGCCCATCGTTGAGTAACAGGGGCTCCACCTACCATAGTCTTAAACTTATCCCGCAGGCCTGCTTTTCTAAGTTCCTCTTCTATTTTTCTCTGACCCTCCATAGTGGTAGTTAATAAAGCACTTGACCCGATTATATCAGCGTTTACTTCCTGTGCCTTTTCTATAAATTTTTGAATGGGTACATCACGGCCAAGATCATAAACTTCAAAACCATTGGCCTGGAGAAGTGAAACAACCAAGCTCTTACCTATATCATGAACATCCCCTTCAACGGTTCCTATCACTATTTTTCCTTTTTTCTCCCTTGCCTCTTCCGGCAGTGCCTCGGTAAGAATACCAATTGCTGCTTTAACTGCCTCGGCTGCTTGTATAAGTTCAGGCAGGAATATCTCTCCTCGTCCAAAAAGATCGCCTACTTGAGTGATACCAACTTTAAACCCTTTATTTATTACTTCAACAGGGTCCATTCCTTCAGCAAGAGCACGCCTGGCTATCTCCTCAGCTTTACTTTTATCATACCTGATGATTACATCTATAGCTTCTTTCAAAAGTTCCTCTTTACTCACGGCTAAAATCCTCCTCCGCTATATTGTGGATTTCTCAACCTTCCTAAAATTTTTTTACCTCTCTTTCCAGATTGTGAGCCAACCTGAGATTTTAGCAACAACATCGAATACAACTTTCATGAGAATACAGAACTCATCTATTCTAATTAAGATAACAAGAAAAAGTCTTTCATAATAAAATAGGTCAGATATTCAACCGTACACCATCAAGATATACAAGACTACGTCCTACTCTTTGAATATTCCGGTATCCCTTTTTAACCATAACAAGCCTCTCCAGACCAAAACCTATCCCTACCCAGGGATCAATTATTCCCCACTGCTTATCTAAGATGTGAGGACCTATAACCCCTGAACCTACCTCTATACCCGCAACAACATCAATTGTTTCGCCATATACCTCACACTGTTTAGGAATTAGCTGATACTCTCGTATACCTGCAGCATTCATTACTATACCAGTAAGCTTCATCAATCTTTCACGCCTTCTTTCCTCAGGTAAACCAAGCTCAACGAGATTGAGCATAGTAAATTCGTTTAAGTGATACCGACCTCCTGAGTCCTTGCGAAAACAAGGCCCTACCTCAAAAATTCGTATAGGTTTTTTCCACAGACGAACAAGTTGCCTCAATAAATAATAGAGATTTGGTGCTAACATCGGTCTTAGACATCTATTTT
>QMQA01000235.1 GCA_003648845.1 Candidatus Aerophobota bacterium | reverse complement strand
TTACAAGAATATCTAAAAATATAAAGATGGAAATATGGAAAAAAGCTGTTATAAACTGTGCTATAAATCCTGTTGGAGCGATAACTGGTATGAAAAATGGAGAACTAATAAAAAACGAATATACAGCAAAAATAATGGCATTGGTCGTATCTGAGTGTATAGAAGTGGCTGAAAAAGAAGGAATAGCATTTGATGAGGATATATTTAAAAAGACGGAAAAAATTGCAGAGCTTACAAGTGAAAACGAAAACTCAATGCTCCAGGATATAAAAAAAAGAAAGAAAACAGAGATAGAATTTTTAAACGGAAAAGTTACAAAGATTGCAGAGAGCCATGGTTTGAAATCCCCATATAATAGAACATTATATTTTCTTATCAAGAGTATGGAAAAGAGATATAGAAAAGATTTATATTGAGGAGCAAAATTTTAGTGAGAGTACTTACATGAGGCTTAGTGATGTACAAGAAGGCTCGATAGTTAAAGTAGTTGCCGTGTATGGTGGAAAAGGTATTTTGATGAAACTATCCTCTATGGGCATTCGACCCGGAGACAAGTTAAAAATCGTCTCTAAACTATATGGGGGCCCTCTTATAGTTGAACACACCATTCACGGCTGCTCGATAGCCATAGGTAGAGGAATGGCATCAAAGATAGAGGTAGTTAAACAATGATTAAAATAGCCCTTGTTGGACAGCCAAATTCTGGAAAAAGCACAATATTTAACAGCATAGCAGGGTACAAGGTAAGAACAGGGAATTTTCCTGGGGTAACTGTAAAGTATACAGAAACCGTTGTCAGAATTGGGAACAATAAAGCAAAAGTAATAGATTTGCCAGGGATATACTCTTTCTATACAAATGAACCTGCAGAAATAGTTACAAAGGAGTTCATACTTGATCAAGATATAGATGTTATATTAAATGTAGTCGATTCATCTGTACTTTCAAGAAGTTTAGAACTTACAGTAGAGCTTACCGAATTTGGAATTCCGATGGTTATAGCACTTAACATGACAGATGAAGCAAACAGGAAGGGGCTTGAGATAGACGAAAAAACGCTGTCAGAGATCTTCGGAGTTCCTGTAGTGAAGACCGTTGGAAATAAAGGGATAGGCGTAAAAGAGCTTTTTGAAATGGCTTTAAAGGACAGGAGAATACCAAAAGAGTTAAAGTATGATAAAGATGTAGAATTTGCTATAGAAGACATAAAGAAGATTGTTAAAGATACAAGCGGTTTTTCAAAGAGACTCTTTGCAATAATGATACTCCAGAACGATGCAAAGTACTTGAGCAAGATAAGGAAGGAAGTTTATGAAAGATGTAGAAATATAAAGAAAGAGGTCGAGTTGCAACACGGTAAACCGATAGAATATGTCATTTCTTCAGAAAGGCATAAACTTGCAATGAGCATATTTGAGAAGGTAACAAAGATAAAAAGAGTAAAAAAAGAGCTATTTAAAGACAAGATTGACAGGGCAATCTTAAACCCTTATACAGGTTATCCTTTGATCCTTCTCACATTTATCTTTATGTTCCTGTTTGCATTTTATGTTGGAAACTTTTTAAGTTCTATAATCGTTAATCCCATAGAGAGTATGCTTTCATTTGAAATTCCAGGGATTTACGGGGAGGTCATTAAAGGCATTGTAGATGGTATAATTGGAGGAGTAGGTATAGTTATTCCATACCTTATTCCACTTCTTGCATTTCTCGGTTTTCTGGAAGATGTAGGTTATATGTCAAGGGTTGCTTACCTTCTTGATAACATTTTTCATAAAATGGGAGTCCATGGCAAGTTTGCCGGACCTATGATATTGGGGTATGGATGCACTGTACCTGCAATAATGGCTACCAGAATAATAGAAAACCCATGGGAAAGGATAAAGGGAGCAATACTCATACCCATGATACCATGTTCTGCAAGGTCTGTTATAATTCTTGCTCTGGTGGGCTCTCTTTTTGGAGTAAAAGCAGTTCTAATATATTATGCTGCAAATCTTTTGGTAATCTTTTTTGTAGGTATGGCACTTGCAAAAACACTTAACTATCCAGTGGAAGGGCTCCTCATGGAGATTCCAGAACTGAGAATCCCAAGAGTAACCGTCATATTTAAGAAAACTTATCTCTATCTTAAGGATTTTTTAACACTTGCGTGGCCAATAATAATATTTGGAAGTGCTGTTTTCTCTCTCATAGAATATCTTAATATAACTGACATCATGGATAGGGCTCTCTCTCCCTTTACTGTGCATGTTCTCGGATTACCGGCAGTTCTGGGAGCAGTAATAATATTTGGGATATTGAGGAAGGAACTTGCTCTCTTTATGATATATACCGCCCTTGGTGTGGCAATAAATCAGGGAGCAAATGGAATTTTAAATATTCTCGGATTAAAAGGAGTTTTGGCATTTGTTTTGTTTATAACTTTTTATATCCCGTGTATGTCAACAATAGTCGTACTCCTGAGAGAGTTTGGAGCCAAAGTTACCCTTATATCGATCTTTGCTGGCATCTCTGTTGGAACATTGCTTGCAGTTCTTGTAAGGCTCCTACCAATTTAAATATCAATAGATAGTCCAGCATAACACCTCGCAGATCTTTTGCATAGTTTAAGTATCTCCTCCTTATACTGCGTACAATGGCAGGGAACTGTAAAAAGTTCCTCAAGCATATTGATTTTAGCAAAATCGTGAAATCCTCCCATTATTCCGTAAATCTCTCCAAATCTTCTTGTAAGCTCTATTATGTTATCAACTCCAGGATGAGCACAGCCAGTAATCAAAAAATTACCTTTTTTAGATTTTATTATTAAAGATTGCTCTTTTAATGATTTTCCGATCTCTCCAGTAGTAAAAACATCCTTAAAAACCCTCTCATAATTTTTAATTTCAAATAGCTCCGCTCTTTTCTTTATTTCATCTTTTAATCTTTTTGAGAAAGAAGAAGGAACATAAACCTTAAAATCATCGTTTAATTCAAGTATAGCTGGAAGAGCACCGATATGATCCCAGTGTTGATGGGAGAGCACAATGGCATCAATGCTATAAATGTCTATTCCAGCACACTTAAGATTGTGAAGAATAACCGACGGACTCCAGCCAACATCAAAGAGAATCTTTCTTTTCCCCTCTATATAACACGAAAAGCCCCATCCAGATTTAAAGTTCCCATGCGAAACATTATCATAAACTACAGTTATTTTCATCCATATTTCTCCTCAAACTCTTCTCTATAAAGTTTAAAACTGTCAACCCCCTCCATCACAACCTCCTCAGCCCTTTGAGCATCTGCATTCTCTACCTCCTTTATAAAATCAAGAACCCTTCCATACCAAACAGTTACAACAGGGTCAATAACATCATTGGCTTTTGAAAAAATTGCAGATGCATAGAAAAATCTTGCCCAAAGATCTTTTTTTATATATGACCTCCTTTTAAT
>QMQA01000234.1 GCA_003648845.1 Candidatus Aerophobota bacterium | reverse complement strand
TCTGGCAAAGCCAAGACTCTCAAAAGGAAGGTCCTTAAGTTTTTCCAGAGCCTCCTCTACCTGAAGCGTGTTCTTTTTTACCTTTTCCAGGATGTCTTTTATATATTCCCTGTTCATCTTTTTTGCGGTATTACTTTGGTTTTTCAGTATTATTAGTATTAGTATTGCTATATTATTGCTAATCTTATGCAATACCAACAAAAAGTCAACTTAAAAATAAAAAGGGAACAGGCTACTTTTTTGATTAGATAAGGCGCTCTTTTTTTCTGGAAAGAGGCAGAAGTTCGGGAAAATGGGTGGAAGGAGAAAGAGCAGGAGAAAAAGGGGATGAAACCAGCTTCTTTTTTTCTAAATCTTCCTCCAGAAGAACAAGTATATTTTCAGGATTTTTAGATAAAATCTCAAGATAATAAACATAAACCTCTTTATGTTTATTAAAATCCTCAAGATAAACTGACTTTACAGAAGCTGCCCGGGGAAGTTTTAATCTTAGAAAGTTAAGATACCTGCCATTTTTGGCTATCCTGAAATCAAGATGAGGTCCTGTGGCAAGACCTGTTGCTCCTACATATCCTATAACCTGTCCCTGAGCCACTTTTTTCCCTCTCCTTATACCTTTTGCTATACGGGAAAGATGACCATAGCTTGTTATATACCCATTGGGGTGTTTAATCTTGACAAATCTCCCAAATCCCCCTTTCCATCCTGCAAAGATAACCACTCCCTCACCTATACTTGAGACGGGAGTTCCCGTGGGAGCGGCATAATCAATTCCTGGATGTGGACGATAAATCTTGAGAATAGGGTGGAACCTGCGGTAGGAAAAATAAGAGGATATCCTCCGGTAATTTAAAGGAGAGCGCAGGAAGCTTTTACGAAGGGATGTGCCCTCAGGGGTGAAGTAGCCCTGATGTCCTTCAGGGTCACGATAAAATATGGCAGTGTATGATTTACCCTGGTTAATATACTCTGCTGCAAGAATTCTACCTTCCATTAAAACTTTCCCCTCTAAACTCACATACCTTTCCCATATAAGTTCAAAGGTATCTCCCTGGCGAGGATCGGTAAGAAAGTCCACTTCCCAGGAAAAAATATCGGCAAATTTTAAAATAAGCTCATTATCCAGTCCCTCTTTTTTCATGGCATCATAAAGGGAGGATCTAACCTTCCCTTTTGCGCCTATTAAAATCTTTTTTGCCGGTATCTTTTCTTTGCTTACCGAGAAAACCCCTGGTTCGATTTCCTGTAGCAGATAATAGTTCAGGCCCCCTGGAAAATATTTAACAGTTAAAAATCCTTCCTCTCCAGATTTTTGCAGGATTACTCTATCTCCCGGTTTGCAATCCTTAGGATTAAATACCGATTTTAAAGACCTTGAGATATGGTAAATTCTTTGAGGGGAAACTCCCCCCCTCCTCAGACAATCGTAGAGAGTATCACCCCGGCGAAGTTTTCCGGAAAAAATAGTTACAGGAGGGATTATTTTATTCTCAGGAGGTGGGGGAGAAGTTAGGGTACTTTTTATCCTCACGGAAACATTTTCCTCGGAAGAGAGATTTTCAATTCTCTCCCCTGCCCTCTCCTCCTGCATCACTTTTTGAGTCTCATTTTTTAACAGGGTGTGAAACAGGTTAAAAAGGTAGGAGTCTGCAGAGGGAAAAACTTTTGAAAAAGCTACAATCAGCACCGCAGAAACTACCCCTACTGCTATCAGGGATAACTTTCTTTTTCTCATTACCCATCCAGCTTCTTTGCGATAATTTAAGCTATCGAATTCTGAATTTTTTTAGCATTTAAATTAGAATTTAGCATTTTCTCTTTTTTGCCTGTTGTTTTTTCATTGTACCAGAGATTTAAAAATTAATCAAGTCAACCACTCGTTTGACATTTTTTTATTTTGTGTTATTATTTTAAAAAATGTAACATAAAGGATGCTATATGCACATCTCAGATGGTGTTTTATCTTTCCCTGTTTGTGCTGGAGGTTACGCTGCTGCTGCCAGTATTATAGCAGTTACCATCAGGAAGATAAAGGAGGATGATATACCCAGGGTAGCGGTAATGACCTCTGCTTTCTTTGTTGCCTCTCTAATCCATGTTCCCCTTGGCCCAACAAGTGTACATCTTATTTTAAATGGCCTGGTAGGGATAATTCTGGGCCCTGCTGCTTTTGTCTCTATTTTTGTCGGTTTAGTCCTGCAAGCCTTTTTATTCCAGCACGGTGGGATTACCACCATTGGAGTTAATGCCATTATGATGGGAACACCAGCGCTGCTGGCGTATAAATTATTCAGCCTGAAAGACAAATTTAACTTTAGAGCCATCGAGTTCATTTTTGGAGCTATGGGAGGGGCTATTGGAGTTTTCCTTGGAACAGTTATTCTGGCACTGGCATTGATAACCACAGGAGGCGAGTTTATGGGGGTGGCAAAATATGCAGTCCTGGCTCATCTGCCCATAATGGTTATTGAGGGGATTATAACCGGTTTTATTGCTTCATTCCTGATGAAGGTGAAACCGGAAATTCTAAGGAGATGATTGCTCAGAGATTTTAAGTATGCAAGGAGGTAAAGATGAAAAGAAAAGGTATAATAACAGCGCTCATGGTGTGTCTTATCATCGGGTGGGTAGCAAAAGCAGGTGCCCATTTTGGCATGATAATCCCTTCTGATGATATCATCAGCCAGGAGGATAGTAAAACTATAACGTTAAACGTAATGTTCTCTCACCCGATGGAAGGTCAGTATATGGAGATGGAAAAACCGAAAAAGTTCGGGGTAAGGATTGGCAAAAGGAATGTGGATTTGCTCGGAACTTTAAAGGCAAAAAAGGGGAAAGGGCCCGGCCAGACAAAATACTTTACCTGGTGGCAGGCTACTTATAAGATTAAAAGGCCCGGGGATTATATATTTTACGTTGAGCCCAAACCGTACTGGGAACCGGCAGAGGACTGTTACATTATCCACTATACCAAAGTATGTGTAAATGCACTGGGACTGGAGCAGGGCTGGGATGAGGAAATTGGCCTGGAAACAGAGATTGTTCCTCTAACAAGACCATATGGACTATGGACAGGTAATCTATTCACCGGCATTGTAAAGGTCAAAGGAAAACCGGTACCCTATGCGGAAATAGAGGTGGAATATTACAACAAAGATGGCAGGGTAAAACCTCCAGCTGACCCCTACATCACCCAGGTAATAAAAGCCGATGAGAATGGTGTTTTCTCCTATGCTATGCCAAAAGCTGGATGGTGGGGATTTGCTGCTTTGAATGAGGCCACATGGACAATAAAGAGACCTGATGGAAAGGACAAACCTGTTGAGATTGGTGCGGTCTTCTGGGTAAGAACAAGAGATATGAGGTAGGAGGTAAAAAATAAAGCTTTCAATCAGTTTGGTTTTTTTAAGTTTGCTTTTGCTGCTATTTACAGCTTCCTGCAC
>QMQA01000233.1 GCA_003648845.1 Candidatus Aerophobota bacterium | reverse complement strand
CTTCTCATCTCTTCTCTTAGAGCCTCACGAATTGCTTCTCGATAAGTTATCTCTCTCACCTTTTACCTCTGAACTCTCAAGCGAATATGTCTTTTAAAGCATCTTCTGGTAAAGGATCCGGGCTATTCTCGGCAAAACTGATGGCTTTTTTTATCTTTGCTTTTACATCCTCTTCTATCTGCGCTGTCTCATCCTCAGATAAAACTTTCTCCTCCACTAATCTTTTTCTCAACCTCTTTATAGGACACTTCTTTTTCCATCCTTCTACTTCGCCTTTCGATCTGTAATAGGCAGGATCACCAATATAATGCCCCATCCAGCGATAGGTTTTGCATTCAATTAAAGTGGGCCCTTCGCCCTCTCGAGCGCGCTCAACCGCTTTCCTGGCAGCATTAAATACAGCTACAACATCATTCCCATCTACATTTAGCCCGGGAATTCCGTAAGATATTGCTCTGATAGATACATCCTTAATCTTTTGATGCTCTCTCTGGGGTGTAGATTCTGCATACTGGTTATTTTCACAAACAAATATCACTGGAAGATCCCACACAGAAGCTAAATTAAGTCCCTCATGAAATGCTCCTGTGTTCGAGGCACCATCTCCGAAAAAACAGGCTACCACCTGTCCGCTTCTCCTCATCTTACAGGCAAGAGCTACACCTGTAGCAACAGGAATCCCTGAGCCCACAATTCCAGTAGCTCCTACAATTCCAATTGAAAAATCAGCAATATGCATTGAGCCGCCTTTTCCTTTGCAATACCCGGTTTTCTTTGCAAATAATTCTGCCATCATCTTATCTAACCGGGCTCCCTTAGCAATCACATGACCATGTCCTCTGTGAGTCGAGGTTACATAGTCATCTTTTTTTAAAGCACTGCAAACTCCTACCGCTACCGCCTCCTCTCCTAAGTAAGAATGGAGAAATCCTGGTAGTTTTCCAGCTTGAAAAAGCTCCATAGCGGCTTCTTCAAAATATCTTATCTCCAGCATTTTCTGATACATTTCCACTAACTTCTTATCCTTAATTTCTGCCATTTTTATCTTACTTAATAATATAAACCTACTTCACAGGATATAATATGGTTTTAATTCCTTCCCCTTTCTCTTTTTTATCGAAGCCCTTTTTCCACTCTGTTATGGGGAGCTTTTCTGTTACAAGGGGCTTTGTTTGCACCTTTCCCTGTTCAAGAAGTTTTAGAGCTTTTTCCCAGCTGGTCCAGTTGTGAGAAAAAAACCCGGTTACCTTTAGCTCTTTATAAGCAATTTGCTCAAAGTCTATCTCAATAGGCCTTCCAAAAAGTCCCATCTGGGTAAACTTACCTTTCTTTCTTATCAGTTTTAAGCCCAAATTTGCCCCTGAAGGCGACCCAGAGCACTCAAGAACAATATCCGCTCCATATCCCATGGTTAAATCTTTAATAATCTCTTCTGGATTTTCCTTCTCAATATCTACCACCACATCAGCTCCCAGTTTTTTTGCCAGAGAAAGTCTCTCCCCATCAATAGAAAGTCCCATAACAACAACAAATCCTCCCTCCACCTTGCTAATCTGAGAGGATAAAAGTCCAAGTGGTCCTGGACCAATAACTACAACCACCTCGCCTGCCTCAACACCCGTTTTTTCAATAACTCCATGAACAGCACAGGAAAGTGGCTCACACAGAGCACCTGATATAAAATCTACATTATCAGGAAGATGATGCACTATCTGTTTTCTCACCACACAAAACCTGGTAAATGCTCCATTCACCCCGTAACCTAATCCTAAACGCTCCGGACAGAGGTTATAATTTCCCGTCCTGCAAAACATACATTTTCCGCACACCCTGGCGGCTGTTTCAGAGGTGACCCTCTCACCCACTTTAAATTCTGTAACATTTTTCCCCACTTCCTTTACCACACCACAAAACTCGTGACCCAAAATAACCGGAGGATTAACCATGAACTCATCATGATAGATGTGAATATCAGTCCCACAGATTCCTGCTGCTTTAACTTCAATTTTTACCTCATCAGGCCCAACTTCTGGTTCTTCAACATCTTTAACCTCTATATTTCCTTCACCTTTTTTAACTTTTACCACAGCCTTCATTTTTTACCTTCTTTCCTTACGTCCAAGCACACGCTTTGCTCCCTTAACAATATCCTCAACTGCCATACCATAGGCATCCAGGAGTGATTCAAAGTCCGGTCCGGTCTCAGTAAAAGTATCAGCAATGCCTACCCTCTCAAGGGGCACAGGATGGGTATCACCAAGTACCTCTGCTACTGCAGTTCCCAGCCCACCAATAATGGAATGTTCTTCTGCTGTGACAATGGCACCTGTTTCTTCTGCTGCCTGCCTTATCAAGGAAACATCCAGTGGTTTTATGGTGTGAATATTTATTACCCTGCAACTTATCCCTTCCCTGTCCAAAATCTTTGCTGCTTCAATACAGCGGTACACCATTACACCATTGCCAATTAAGGTTACATCAGCTCCCTCTCGAATAAGTACCCCTTTTCCAATCTCCACTTTATGATCCTCATCGAATACAACTGGTGTTGCAGCTCTGCTGATGCGCATATAAACAGGACCATCATGCTCTGCCACCAGGGGCAAAATCTTTTTTACCTCAGTGGCATCGGCAGGAGCAACTACAACAAAATTGGGCATCGATCGCATAACAGCAATATCCATAATGGAATGATGAGTTGGGCCATCCTTAAAATCTGACACTCCAGCGTATCCTCCCACTATCTTCACATTAGTTTTTGCATAAGATACACAGGTTCTGATCTGCTCAACTGTTCTAAGAAAAAGTCCGGCAAAGGTATTGATAAAAGGAACCATTCCGCTCAGAGCAAAACCGACCGCCACATCAACCATCCCTGCTTCCTGAATCCCAACATTAAAAAACCTCTCAGGAAACCTTTTAGCAAAGTAGTCGGTCATTACTGAGGAGGAGACATCAGCTACCAGAACTACTACATCAGGATCCTTAGCACCCACCTCAACCAGTGTCTTCCCGAAAGCTTCACGGAAGGACACCTTCTCCATCACTCTACCTCCCGCAGAAGCTCAGCTTTTGCCCTGTTGAACTGTTCATCATCCGGTGCACGACCGTGCCAGAAAGCCTTGTTTTCCATAAAGGAAACTCCTTTTCCTTTTGTAGTGTGAGCTATAATAACCTGTGGCCTGTCGTGAATCTCCAGAGCCATATCCAATGAATCTAAAACCTCTCTCATGTTGTGGCCATTAATCTCTATGACCTCAAAATTAAAGGACCTCCATTTCTCAGCAAAAGGCTCAAGGGGCATAATATTATGTACCGGGCCATCAAGCTGAACATCGTTGTAATCAACAATTGCTGTCAAATTGGAGAGCCTATACTTTCCCGCAGTCATCCCCCCATCCCACAAAACTCCAGCCTGACACCCTCCATCACCCAACAAAACATAACTGTGATAATT
>QMQA01000232.1 GCA_003648845.1 Candidatus Aerophobota bacterium | reverse complement strand
TACTATTTTGATGTAAAAGTGTACAGGAAATATTTATAAATTGCCAAAATCAAATAAATAAATTATAATCAATCTCTACAATGAATAACCATAGTTATCCAGGCTACATAAAATTATACAGAAAAAATGAGGTGGCAAAAAGAATAAAACAAGCCTATGAGCTTATGGAAAATTGCCAGATTTGTCCTCGCCAATGTGGAGTTAACCGGATAAAGGGAGAAATAGGGTACTGTCAGGCAGGAATAGAGCCGGAGATATCAAGCTTTTACTGTCATATGGGCGAGGAGCCTCCTATCTCTGGATGGGCTGGCTCAGGAACAATATTTTTCACTCACTGCAACCTCAGATGTGTATTCTGCCAGAACTACCCGATCTCCCAGCTGGGTTATGGGAAAAAAATATCAATCCATCAATTAGCTGAGATAATGGTAACTTTACAAAAAAAGGGCTGTCACAACATAAATTTTGTTACTCCCACCCATTTTACCCCTCAGATATTAGCAGCTGTTAACGAGGCTATTGACAAAGGCCTCAGGATTCCTCTGGTTTATAACTGTGGAGGGTATGAGAAAGTCGAAACATTACAGCTTCTTGAAGGAGTTGTAGATATCTATATGCCCGATATCAAGTATGGAAATGTAACGGAGGCTAAAAAATACTCCAATGCACCTGATTATTTTAAAGTCGCAAAAAAGGCTGTTAAAGAGATGCACCGTCAGGTAGGCCAGTTGCAAATTTCCCGGGACGGTATAGCTCGAAAGGGTCTTTTAATAAGACATCTGGTTCTTCCCAACAATCTTGCTAAAAGTGATAGGGTTCTAACTTTTATAAAAAATGAGATTTCTCCCCGAACTTATATAAGTATTATGAATCAATACTTTCCGGCTTATAAGGGTGTAAAGATAAAGGAATTGAACCGAAAGGTAACGAATACCGAGTATAGAAAAGTCCTGCATTTAGCTGAAAAACTATCTTTGAAGAGAGGGTGGCGACAGACCTGATACAACAACCATCTTGATGAGAAAAATGAAGGCAAAATCAGATATATCTTACTGGCAGACAGTCCAGAAAATTCTGGATGGACTGGTTGTATTAATAGCAGTGGTCGGAACTTTTCTCCTGGTAGCAGAATATAGCTTTAACCTGTCTCCAGAGAATATAGACCTCTTTCACCTTTTAATTCGTCTATTTAGTGCAGTCCTGGTCTTCCAGTTTTTTCTCAAATTTATTTTTTCCGGTCAGAAGGTAAAATTTATAAAAGACAGTAAAAGAGAGCTTGTTCTGATTTGTTTGTTTGGGGCAGCATTGCTTTTTTTAAGAACAGGATCGGTGGCCCCAACAATTTATTTCCCAGCAAAAACTACAGGATACCTGTTTTCCTGTCAAATCTTCATTGTTGCCTTTTTAGCTATCAAACTTGTGCATTTTTATAAACCACTCTTTTCCCCTCGTCTTTCGCCTCCTTTAATCGTAGTTGCTACATTCCTGGTAATAATAGCTATTGGCACCTTTTTTCTTTTTCTACCTGCTTCAGCAGCTCCCGGCAAGAAAACCTCCTTACTGGATGCTCTCTTCACCGCTACCTCAGCAACCTGTGTTACGGGACTGATCGTAGTGGATACCGGAAGCCATTTTTCTACCTTTGGACAAATTGTAATACTGGTTCTTATTCAGATAGGGGGATTGGGACTTATGACTTTTGCTTCTTTTTTTGCACTTTTATCCGGAAGTTTTGGGCTAAGAGAGAGAATAATCCTGAGAGATATAGTAAGATACCAGAATTTAAGTAAAATAGGGTATCTTGTCTTATATATTCTCCTGCTCACCTTTATTTTTGAAGCTACAGGGGCAATTCTTCTTTACTTCCACTTTCTCCCCACAGCAGGAAGTCATTTATCAGCTGCTTATTCTGCTCTTTTTCATTCTGTCTCAGCTTTTTGCAATGCAGGGTTTTCAATTTATTCCGACAGCTTCACAGGATATCAAAAAAATGTAGCGATAAATCTGATAATGACTCTTTTAATCATCTGTGGAGGATTAGGATTTGTGGTAATAGTTAATCTTCTGGGAGTCATTGGTTCCTGGATAAAAAAAAGAAAAGGGTACTTATCGTTACATAGCAAACTGGTAATTTTTACCACCATTATCCTTCTTGTTATGGGGACTTTTTTCCTTTATATAGGAGAGAGTGACAACCTTTTAAAAAACCTCTCCTTTAAGGAGAAACTTTTAGCAGCCTTTTTCCAGTCAGTTACTGCAAGGACAGCCGGATTTAACACCATCCATATTGGTAGTTTAACTACATTTTCATCATTTTTGCTGATACTTTTGATGTTCATAGGTGCATCTCCCGGCTCTACAGGGGGTGGTATTAAAACCAGCACTTTTGCCACTTTAATACTCACGATTAAATCCATGGTTCAGGGAAAAGATCAGGTGGAGGCTTTCAAGAGAACAATTCCTCAAACCTTTGTTTATCAAACTTTATGCGTGGTGACTCTTGCTCTCGGATGGAGTAGTATATCTGCTCTTTTTTTATCTTTTACCGAAAACTCCGATTTTTTGAATATTTTATTTGAAGTTTTTTCAGCTTTTGGAACAGTAGGACTTTCCAGAGGACTTACTCCTCATCTTACCAGTTGGGGAAAAATGATTATAATAATTACCATCTTTGTAGGGAGAGTTGGTCCCTTAACTTTGGCACTGGCTATTGGTGGTAGAAAGGCAGCCAAGCTTTATGAATATCCACAAGAGGGTATTATTATAGGATAAGGGGATAAATACATGCGTAAATTTGCGGTAATTGGCCTTGGACGTTTTGGTGCTACTGTGGCTGAGGCTCTTGCCCAGAGAGGTGCTGAAGTTATTGCTATTGATAAGGACCCTGCGTTAGTTGAAAAGTTCAAGGAAATAGTAACTCTGGCTGTAAAACTTGACTCTACTGATGAAGAGGCTCTTCGCTCCCAGGGAGTAGACAAAGTAGATGTTGCTATTGTAAGTATTGGTGAGTTCGAATCCTCTATTCTTACTACCGCCCTGTTAAAAAAAATAGGGGTTCCCAAAGTTATAACCCGTGCCTCTCACACCGTTTCCGATGTTCAGGAAAAGATTCTCAGCCTGGTAGGGGCAGATAGAATAATTCTACCTGAGGTGGAAATGGGTAAGAAGTTAGCCCAGAGCTTGATCATCTCTAATATTCTGGATTATTTTCCCATTACCGATAAGTATAGCGCAGCAGAGGTACGAGCTCCCCGTAGTTTCTGGGGAAAAAGAATAGGAGATCTGAAAATAAGACAAAAGTATCAGGTAAACATTCTGGAAATACGCAAACTATCTGCAAAAGGAGATAAAGTAGAAAAAATAAATTATCTTCCTCAGGCAACAGATACAATTGAAAAAGGAGATGTACTTATGGTAGTGGGTGAAGAGGAGGATATAGAAAGATTTTCCAGAGAAGATTAGAATGACTGGGTGAGTGGTTTATTGGT
>QMQA01000231.1 GCA_003648845.1 Candidatus Aerophobota bacterium | reverse complement strand
TATCTGGACAGGGTGATGAAAAATCCGGGTTCTTTTTTTATCTTTGATCTGGTATGAACCTGTTGCTGAAATAATAAAATCTTTCCCTTCAGCTATTTTTACGTCTATCTGTGGAATAGAAAAACGAGCGAAACAAGTCCCTGCATCTAATATAGTTTTTCCCAAGAGAATAAACTGAGCAAAAAATAAAAGGAAGACAAAATAAATATCTCTGTTTTTTATTTATAAACCTCCCGGGGATCAAATATTTTCTTATCTACTACCTTCAGGTTTCCCCTAGATGTAATCTTTCTAAAAAAGCAGGATTTGTATCCCTTGTGACAGGCACCTTTTATCTGGTCTACCTTAATCAACAGAGTATCTTCATCGCAGTCTATATAAATTTCTTTAAGAAGCTGGTAATGACCGGAGGTCTCTCCTTTTAACCATATTTTTTCCTTTGAGCGACTCCAGAAGTGAACCTTATTTGTAGATATGGTCTTTTTAATTGCTTCTTTATTCATCCATCCCAGCATCAAAACTTTCCCGCTTTTCTTTTCCTGAACAATCGCAGGAACCAGGCCCTGTGAGTTAAATTTTATTTTTTTCAAAAATTCCATTTTTAACCTTTCCTTGCTATTTTTAAAGCTTCCTCTAATTTTATTGTTCCAGTGTAAAGGGCTTTCCCTATGATCACCCCTTTTATTTTTTTATTTCCCAGCAGTTTAATTTTTTTGATATCCTCAATAGAGCAGATACCCCCGGCTATAATCAGATCGCAGTCAATATTTTTTATAAATTCCTGGATGAATCCAATATTAACTCCTCTTAGTGTTCCATCTCTGGTTACATCGGTTAAAATTATAGTTTTAACTCCTGTTTCAATTAAACCCTCAGCTAAATCATGAATGTCAACCGAAGTTTCTTTTTCCCATCCCTTTAATGCCAGTTTATCATTTTTGCAATCAAGGGAAACTATTACCCTTTTACCAAATCTGTCTACAGCATATCTCACAAAATCTTTGGATAAAGCCTTTGTCCCAATAATAGCAAAGTCTATACCTTTTTCCATTATTTCGCTGAGTATTTCCGGAGTTCTTATTCCACCTCCGTATTGAATAGAAATAGAAAATAACTTTTTAATATCCTCTGCGACCTTTAAATGCTTGGGGATGCCCGAGAAAGCTCCATCCAGATCCACTATGTGCAGACGTTTAGCTCCCTTGCTAATCCATAAATTTGCTACTTTAACAGGGTCCTCCGCATAAACGGTTTCTTTATCTCTTCTCCCCTGCCAGAGGCGAACACACCTGCCTTCTTTCAAATCAATAGCGGGAATGATTAACAAAGTGGCATCCTCTTGACTAATTTTGCCACCCTGACTCCCAGAGCTTTGCATTGAGACTCTACATCTTTCCCAGGTTCTTCAATACTAACCGGACCGTAATGATCCCCTTTAGATGTTCCTTTGACTATCATTCCATGGATCAGCATCATTTGAAGAATGGCTAAAATTGTCGTCTCGTTTCCTCCTCCTACATTTGTGGAAGAGGAAAAAGCCGCTCCTACTTTTCCTTCTAAATCTCCATGATATTTAACTGAACGATCAAAAAGCTCTTTTATAGGTGCAGCCGGTAGGCCATAGTAGCAGGGTGAGCCTACAATAATTCCATCCCAGCCAAGAAGATCTTCGGGAGATACTTCCTCAACTTTTTTAAGCTCAACTTCCACTCCTTCCGATTTTACTCCCTCATAGACTGCTTTAGCCATCTTCTCTGTATTACCGGTCCGTGAGTAATAGATTATACCAATTTTTGCCATCCTCAACCTCCTAAAATAATTTATTCAATTCATCCTTAGGGGGTGCTGGAAAAGTCAAAACTTTTTCTTTTTTTATTATACTTATTCCTTCTTTTTGTGAAACCACCTCTCCTATTTTTGCACATGTTATTCCTGATTTTCTGTAAATAGAAAGTAGCTTCTCAGCCTCTTTTTTCTCTGTAACAATAAGCAGTGCTCCTGAGGCAAGGAGGCTTAAGGGATCAAGGTTGAATTTTTTACATATAAGTTTTGTCTCTTTATATACGGGGATGTTCTCTTCTTTTATGCGAACCCCTACCTCTGAGGCAGTGGCTATCTCCCACAGGCCCGCAATTAAGCCTCCCTCAGTCGGATCATGCATACAGTGGACATCTACACTGGCGGTGGCAACAGTAGCCTCTTTTACTACACTTATCCCGGGGTTTTTTAAAAAATCCTTCATCCTCTTAAGGAGCGGGGAAGAAAGCTCTCTTATTAACTCCCTTTTCTTTTCTTGGTAAATTACGTGTGTTCCCTCTATAGCTAATCCTTTGGTAAGGAGAATTACATCACCGGGTTTTGCGTCGGAATTATTAATGATTTTCTTTCCCTGGAGCTTTCCTATCATATGTCCAATTGCTACCGGTCTTTTGACAGCTGGTGTAACCTCAGTATGTCCACCAACAAGATGTATTTTAAGTTCCTGGCAGGCCTGGGAAAGTTGTCTGAAAAACTGGTGAAGAAAATTCTCCTTTTGTTGCGGAGGAAGAAGCAAAGTTACCAGAAACCAACAAGGAACTGCCCCCACACAGGCAATATCATTGGCATTAATATTTAGCACATACCAGCCAAGGTTTTTGGAAGTGAAGGTTATAGGGTCCGTTTTAACCGCCACAAATCTGCCATCCACATCAACTACTGCAGCATCCTTCCCAATTCCAGGCCCCACCACTACCGACTCATCCTTAGGCAGGGAAGAGAAAAACTCCTGCAAGATATGAGGGTCTATTTTTCCTGATGAAAGTCTGGAGATTTTTTTGCTGGCCATAGCTGTAGTTTTTTGTTTATTTATATAAGCTGTGAGATTTCTGTCAACTATTCGCTTATCCGTCACACTATTTTGAAAAAAACGTGATAAATTAAAAAACTGTTTTCAACAGGCTGAAATCAAAAAATGTTTACATATTTATTATCAATATGTTTGTGTCTTAAGAATTAAGATAAATAATTGTAAATCTTACCTTGTTTCTTCGTTGAGAATTATTATTGACAAAAACAGAAGGTCAAGATATATTACAATCAGTTGCCGCAATCGGTTGCATACAAGGAGTAAGAAATGCCTGAGCCAAAAATGCGTGCAGTAGCCTTGTCAGCGAAATGGAACCCTAAGAATGATTTTAGATTGAACCCAAAAGACATAGAGGGAAAGCTAACTTATCTTGGAAGCAAAGTATGGAGAGATCCTGTTCTTCAGCTGGTAGAGAAAAGTGTCCCTGAGATTGGCCCAACCGAGGTCCTGATTAGAGTAAAGGCCTGTGGAATCTGTGGAAGCGATGTCCATATGGCCCAAAAAGATAATGAGGAGTATATTCTATATCCTGGTCTTACTGCCTTTCCAGTTACACTGGGACATGAGTTCTCGGGTATTATAGTTAAGGCAGGTAAAGAAGCGTTTAACAAGCGTACAGGCAAACCTTTTAAAGAGGGTGATATTGTAACATCCGAGGAGATG
>QMQA01000230.1 GCA_003648845.1 Candidatus Aerophobota bacterium | reverse complement strand
ATCCAAACGGAACCAAACAGAACCTAACCCTAACAAACTACACCCTAACAAACTATTCAGGAACCACCTCATTCCCTGCATTCGGAATCTTCACGGTGAAATACTATGCAATAGACAGGGATGGAAACGTGAACTCTTCTGTAACAGAAGAATTCGAGATATACGAATACGGTTTATTCCAGGGTGTGCTGGAAACAACTGACGCAACACCACAGCCAATCCAGGCAACGTTCTGGATATACGAGGTCAATACGAGCCAACTTGTCCAGAGTTTCTCAACAAATGCTTCAGGCTTCTACAATGCAAGCATAAAGAAAAGACCTTACGATATAGATATTGAGGTTCTCAATACAACCATAAACACAAGCACCAACTTTGCATACCAGCCTTCGGACTTCATAGAATTTGATGAGCTTTCTCCAGGAGAGATAGACCTTGTGAATAAGGTAAGGGGTGTAGCGGTCAAAACCAACATAACAGGTTACGGAAGAATGGCAATGTGGTTTGACAAAGATTATGTTGATTCCCAGGGCTATACCGTGTCGTACCTGAGGCTCTTCAGATGCGATAACTGGTCAGTGGTTTCCTCAAGCTGTCTCTCAGGATGGCTCCTGCTGGATAACCAGAGTGTGAACAGTGTATACAGTATAATAGAGGCAGATTTCGATTCCTTTGGAGAAGGCTATCAAACCTGGGTTGCATACGCGATAGCGGAAACCACCCCACCCGAGGTACCGGAAATGAAGGTTCCGGATACAGATAAATACATAACAATAAACCACTCTGAAACAAGAACCCTTTATATAGAGGTTCAGTCCATAGGCACAGGAGACCTTGAGGATGTGACAACCACGTGCGTATCCGGCACAGTGTGCACAGATTTCACGGTTACCGCACCGGTAATAGGCACAATTCCTCCCGGTTACTCAGAGAACATACCGGTGAACATAACCGTTCCTGCAGGCTATTCACCAACAAATGAAACCTTTTATTATGAAGGAACCCTGAGGATAACATCCAACCAATATCCCTATGAACAGGTTGAATTTGTTACAGTATATGTTTCTGTTCCAGAAGACAGGTCATGGAACTACACACATTCCCTGCAAAATATAACTGCAGGCGGAATGAACACAGGTGTGCTTGGATATGTATATATAAACAACACAGGAAACCTCAACTCCACTTTCAATATAACAGGAGAGGATGAAATAGTGCCTGCAGTCTCCTCTCTGACGATTCCAAAACAAACAGAAAAAAGCATAAGAATAGACTATACACTTCCGAAAGATGTTGGAGATTATATTTATTATCTCAATATTTCTGGCCCTGAAAGAAACGAAAGTATACAGGTGTATTTCAATATCACCCATGCAATAAACATAACCTCGGTAGAGCCTACAGAAGCAATAGAATATGATGAGATACTGCACATAAATGTTACAGCATACAATAAGAGCGGTGAAGTCAAGACGGATATCCAATGGAATGTTACTGTGGGAGAGAAAGAATGCTTCAACCTCACAGCGAGCTATACAGGCTCAACATGGGAAATAACCTGCAGAGCCCCGAACCTAACGACAAAACTTTCATACGAACTTATTGTTGAGGCACTGTTCCTTAAAGCAAACGAAACCGCTTACGATAGAGCATACGATAGCTATAATATATTATACAACGATGTCTTCCCGCCTGTGATAGTTAACTACACCTCAAGCGCAGAAAGAACATGGCAAAACATAACAATAGAAACAAACATAAGCGATTTCTCCCCATTAAGCGTGCATGAAGTAACCGTGATCGATCCAAACGGTTTGGAAACAACACACAACCTCACACCAGTGGGTAACGGAACTTACAAGATTTCCCTGAACCTCACCCAGCTCGGGGATTACATACTCAGATACAACCTGAAGGACAACAAAAACAACACCGCTATCATAAACAAGTTCTTTGAGCTCTATGAGTATCTACCTGAATTTACCGGAAAGGTGGAAAGATCGAACGGTTCCGGAGCCCTGGCAACATTCAGATTCTACAGACCAGGATACAACTTCTCTTCTGCACACCTTCTTGACGAGTTTACTGTCAATCTCGACGGAAGTTATAACATAAGCCAGAGGCTTCACAAAAGAAACTACGATATCGAGGTTGAAGCATTTTCTCATAAACTGAGATTCTACAACGTAAATATCACTCAGGTCCCCTCAGACCCGATAGATCTGGACGAGGTCCAGCTCTACAAAGTTGGAATAGAGAATGCAAAGGATATTGCTGGAATAGCTGTGGAAACAAGCATGCACTATCCTGGAGAAATAATCCTGAAATACGATCCAGACGATGTGGATAACATAAATAACCTCTACATCTACAAGTGTGCGGACTGGAACTATTCAACAATGGAATGCGATGGGAACTGGACTGTTATGGATGTAAAAGAACGCGGTTACGATACCATAACATCATCGATATCCTCGTTCTCCGCCTATGTTGTGGGAGAGGCACAGCTTGAGATACAACCAGGAACAACTATAACAAATGTTGTTTACCAGACTACCGGAGGCGGCGGAGGAGCTGCAGTATCCTATCCATCCCAACCATCTCCAACCAAGAGACTGGTCTCAAGCTCACAATCCATAACACTCGATATGCTTCCCGGAGAATACACAGAGACCACCATAAAGGTAAAGAATATTCTCGATAAGAGAGCTGTAATAAAGGCTGAAGCTTCAGGAAGGGTGAAGGATTTCATCACATTTATAGTTCAATCTATAGAACTTAATCCAGAAGAAGAAGGCGATATAAAGCTGAAGATATTCATACCTCCACAAACGATTCCAGGACTTTATTATGGTGAAGTGATAGTTTCTGCTGGTGATAAAAAAGACAGCGTTCCGGTGACCATACGTGTGGTTGAGGTCAGGGAAAAGCTTCTGGATATAAAGATACAGCCAGTTTTCAATGTTATAGCTCCCGGAGAACCGGTAAGAATTGAGGTGAACATATACAACTTAGGAGAAACCAAGAGAGTGGATGTACAGCTCATCCTCCAGCTCATAGATTCTAGAACTGATGAAGTCATAAAGGAAACAGAGGAATCACTTGCAATAGAGACAAGCGTGACAACTCTGAAAAGCATAAAGACAGATCCAGACACACCCGAAGGCAAATACATAGTAAAGGCAATAGCACATTATACCAGTAAACAGAATAGAAGAATGGAAGCAACATCCGTGGCATATATCACTATACAGATACCCTGGTATGCTAGAAAACTGTTCGGAACGCTGCCAGTGTGGGCGATTATTGCAATGGTTGCAGCAGGAATATGCAGTTTTGCGGGATTGAGATACTACATGATAGTGCAGATGAGAAAGAGAAGATATACCGAAAAAATCGATTTCTCCTCCCTCCCCCAACCAACCAAACGCTCCGCCTTCATAGGCAAAATAGCAGAAACAGCCATAAGAACCTTCCTGCCCATAGACAGACTCCAGATGCACACAATAGT
>QMQA01000229.1 GCA_003648845.1 Candidatus Aerophobota bacterium | reverse complement strand
TTTTACTTCTTAATTTCCGTCTCTCCCTCCAGTATTACCTTCCCGTATTTTGTCAGAACTTCTGCTTTTCCCCTTATTTTTATAGCAGATGTGTGCCGCGTAAACTGAGCTACCATTAACTCTCCCTTGTCCAGCTTCTCTGTATGGTGAATTTTGGTTAGCTCTCCCCGGGTTAACCCGCTAATGGTAACTCCCCTTTCCAGAGCTTTAACCACAATATAATCGCCTGTGACTACATTTTGTATATCCATGGTGGTATCTTTTTAGCAAATATAAAAAATTTTGTCAAATTTTATGTTTAAGGATGTTTTTTCCGGTGATGCAGGTAGCGGGGGCGGAGCTCTATGAGAAAAGATGTAAAGAAATACGGTATTTACTATAAATATAACTGTTAGCACTATAATAACCTTTCCCAGGAAACTAACCTCTCCCGAGGGACCAAAAAAAGTACCCACCCCTCCCCCAAAAGCTGCTCCGGTGCTTGCACCTCTTCCAACCTGAAGGAGAATTGCTCCTATTAAAAGGACACACACAATAACCTGCAGAATAAAAAAAACACCCATTATTTTCCCCCGTATTTTACTATTTTGACAAAGGAAATAGCATCTAAACTGGCACCCCCCACCAGAGCTCCATCAATATCGGGTTGATCCATGAGCTCCCTTATGTTATCCGGCCTGACGCTACCTCCATATTGAATTCTTACTGACTGTGCTATTTTTTCACCACAGATTCTCTCAAGAATCTCCCTGATGAATTTGTGCATCTTTTGAGCCTGTTGAGGAGTAGCAGTTTCTCCGGTTCCTATTGCCCAGACCGGTTCATAGGCAATGACAATCTGACTAATCTGGGAAGGGTTAAGACCTGAAAGGGAGCCTCTTAACTGAGATTCAACCACTTTTTCTGCAAGTCCTTTTTTTCTCTCTTCTAACTTTTCCCCGATACACACAAGAGGCCTCAGACCAAATTTCAATGCTGCCTTTATTTTCCTGTTTACTTTTTCATCAGTTTCACCAAAATACTCTCTTCTTTCCGAGTGCCCCAGAATGACGTACCTGCACCCCACATCAACCAGCATCAGAGGCGATACCTCGCCTGTGTATGCTCCTTTTTCCTCCCAGAACATATTTTGAGCACCAACTGCTATTCCTGTTCCCTGAAGAAGAGTTTTTACCTTCTGCAAATAAGGGAAAGGGGGGAAAACGACAGTCTCCACATCCTCGTAACTGTTAAGCTCCAAAATAAGTTTCCTTACAAGATTCTCTGCTTCCATGGAGGTCTTGTTCATCTTCCAGTTGCCACCAATAATGGGTTTTCGCACCTTTTTCTCCTTACTTTTTATTTATCCTTTAAAACGGAAACCCCGGGAAGTTCTTTTCCTTCAAGAAATTCAAGAGAGGCTCCTCCTCCAGTGGATACATGAGTCATCTTATCCAGCAACTTTTCTTTTTTCAGTGCAGCAATAGAATCCCCTCCTCCTACAACAACTGTGGCACCTGCAGCAGCCAGTTTCCTGCCAATCTCCCTTGTTCCCCTGCTGAACTCCTCCACTTCAAAAAATCCCAGGGGACCGTTCCAGAAAATAGTCTTTGCCCCATCAATAAAGCTACTAAAGCATTTTATAGTCTCAGGACCTATATCAAGTCCCATCCAGTCTGCTGGAATATCCCTCTGGCCAACTATTTTAACTGGGCTACCACTTTTTGCCTCAGGGGCAACAACATGATCCAGTGGTAGCAGAACCTCACAGTTAGCTTCTTTTGCCTTCTCCATAATTTTTAAAGCCTCCTTTACCTTCTCCTCTTCAACAAGTGATCTGCCAGTAGGTATTCCCTGAGCCCGCAGAAAAGTGTAAGCCATTGCTCCACCAATAAGGATTTTCTGACATTTACTCAAGAGATTTCTCAAAACACCTATTTTATCAGAAACCTTGGCTCCACCCAGGATAGCTATAAAAGGGGATACAGGATGGGTCAAAATGTTGCTCAAAACTTCCAGCTCTTTAGCCATAAGAAGACCTGCTACTGCTGGAAGAAATCTTGCAACGCCTACGGTGGAGGCGTGAGAGCGATGTGCTGTTCCAAAAGCATCGTTTACATAAAGGTCAGCCAACCTGGCAAGCTTTTTTGCAAATTCCGGATTGTTTTCGGTCTCCTCTTTGTAAAAGCGAGTATTTTCTAACAGAACTACCTCACCAGGTCTTAACTTCCTCACCACCTTCTCAACTTCACTGCCCACACATCCATCCAGCTTCTTTACCCTCCGGCCCAAAATCTCAGAGAGCCTCTCAGCTACCCTGTCCATCTTTAACTGGGGAACTACCTTTCCCTCTGGTCTTCCCAGATGGGACATCAGGATAAGAGAGGCACCTTTTTTCAAAATATAGTCTATGGTAGGAAGGGATGCCCTTATTCTCATATCATCGAGAATTTCACCGGTCTTTTTATCAACAGGAACATTAAAATCTACTCGCATCAAAACTTTCTTTCCGGCAAGGTCAACATCCTTTACCGAGAGCTTGGTCATTTTTACCTCCTATCTTCTGGCCATATACTCTGCAAGGTCTACAACTCTGCAGGAATAACCCCATTCATTATCATACCAGCCAAGCACCTTGACCATTCTTTTCTGAATAACCCTTGTAGAATCGGCATCAAATATGGAGGATGCAGGGTTGGTGATGAAGTCACAGGAAACAAGAGGCTCCTCACAGTAGACCAGAATATCTTTAAGCTTCCCTTCAGCAGCTTCTTTAAAGGCAGCATTAACCTCCTCAACTGTTACATCTTTCTCCAGCTCTGCTACCAGATCAACCAGAGAGACATCAGGAGTTGGTACTCTTATTGCTATACCGGTTAGCTTCCCATTTAACTCAGGGATAACCTTCCCTACAGCTTCCGCTGCCCCGGTAGTTGTTGGAACCAAGGAAAGAGCAGCCGCTCTTGCTCTTCGAAGATCCCTGTGGGGACCATCCAATAGCATCTGATCATTGGTATAGGAATGGATGGTGGTCATAAGACCCCGTTTTATTCCAAAATTATCCATTAATACTTTGGCCATGGGAGCAAGACAGTTGGTGGTACAGCTGGCGTTGGAAACAATGTGATGTGTCGATGGGTCGTAAGATGTCTCATTTACACCTATTACAAAAGTCGGGACATCTCCTTTTGCTGGTGCAGTAATAATTACCTTCTTTGCTCCTGCCTCAAGATGCAGAGCAGCCTGTTCTTTTCTTCTGAAAAGTCCGGTAGACTCAACCACTATATCCACCTGCATCTGTTTCCAGGGAAGCTTAGCAGGGTCTTTTTCCGATACCACTTGAATTTCTCTTCCATCAATTATCAGAGAGTTTCCCTTTGCTTCAACTTCTCCGGGATAGGGTCCATGTACAGAGTCCCACTTGAAAAGATGCGCCAGAGTTCTGGCATCAACAAGATCATTTAGTGCTACAAACTCAAGATCCGAACCTTTATCAAGAGCTGCTCTTAAAGTCAGCCTACCTATTCTTCCAAA
>QMQA01000228.1 GCA_003648845.1 Candidatus Aerophobota bacterium | reverse complement strand
TCATTGAGGAGGCTTTTAGTCAGGAATTCGGGGTAGAATTTGTCCGCGATAGTTTCTCTTTTTGGGAGAAAAAGAAAATTCAGGATTTAATCCAGAATCGATATGCTCGCGAGGAGTGGGTATTTTCAGTGAGCCGTCCCTCTGCTAAAGTTTGCGTTCAAAAGAAAACCCCTGGGGGATTGTTGCAGATTTATCTGAGCTTATCAAAAGGGGTTATAGAGAGTATTTTAATAACCGGTGACTTTTTCTCTACTACAAAAAATGTATCTCGAATCGAACAAGCTTTAAAATGGACTCCAGCTAATAAAAAAGCGGTAGAGAAAGTTCTAAGCAAAGTTATGAGAGATGATGAGAGTATTTATGGGGTGACAAGTTCTGTCCTTACCGAGATTATAATGGAGGGTATCCAAAAGTGTTTGTCAGGCAGAAGGAGAGTCCAGAATACCTGCGGATTAGCTTAGGTGTAGCTATAGCTTTGGGTTTTCGTAGAGGGTTGTTTTATCGAGGTGCAAGGCAGCTTTGTGCTAACCTCCTGATGACATATTCTGAAGGTTGTATGGGCAGTTGTGCTTATTGTGGACTGACTAAGGAACGTCCTGGTAAGGATGTAGAGAAAAGTTTTATTCGGGTAGAATGGCCTGCTTACCCGCTGGAAGAGATAATCAATCGGCTAAAGACTCGCCAAAGTCAGTTTAAAAGAGTATGTATCTCTATGATAACTAACCCAGCCTCAGTATCTGATTTAATCAGCATAGCTTTAAAAATAAAAAAACATGTTAAATTGCCACTCTCCCTCCTGATTTGTCCCACTGTCCTGGGAGAGAAAGATCTTGTCAGGTTTAAGGAGATAGGAGCCGATCACATTGGTATTGCTCTGGATACAGCTACCGAGAAACTTTTTGATAGAATGCGGGGGAGGTTGATTGGTGGCCCTCACCGCTGGGAGGTTTACTGGGATACCATAAATAGGGCCATAGATATTTTTGGAGGAAAAAGGGTAGGAATTCATCTTATAGTAGGGCTTGGTGAGACTGAAGAAGAAATGTTGCAAACTATTCAGCGAATTCACGAGCTTGGAGCAAGCAGTACTTTGTTTTCTTTCTTTCCCGAAGGAGGGTCTTTACTTGCCCACCATCCTCAACCCCCTATTGGGCAGTATCGCCGCATTCAACTGGGAAGGCATCTTATCCATAAAGGACTATCTACCGTGCATGATTTTTCCTTTGATGAAGGCGGCAGGCTTTTAAGTTATGGTTTGCCTCAAAAAGATCTGGATGAGGTGATAAATTCTGGTATTCCCTTCCAGACTACCGGATGTCCTGGATGTAATAGGCCTTATGCTAATTCTCGCCCCGGTCCTAACATACGTAATTATCCTTTTCCCCTTTCTGAGAGCGATATCCAGCAGGTCAGAAAACAGTTATGGACAGATTAGCCCTTAATTCAGGCCGGGGATTAGCGTGTAAAGAATTTGTCCAGCGGGTATATTTTTACACTCCCACCATTAAAAGGTATCAAACTGTTGAATACCGCAACAAAACTTACCCTTTTTTCGTACCGGTGTCGGTTACAGGCAAAAGGTGCCTTTTGAATTGCCAGCATTGCCGTGGAATACTCCTGGAGAGTATGTACACGGCCACTTCCCCTGCAAAGCTTTATCAACTTGCATTGAAATTAGAAAAGGAAGGCTGTCAGGGGATGCTTATCTCAGGTGGTGCCGATCTTAATGGTGAGGTCCCCTTAGTTAGGTTCTTATCTGTTTTAGCCCGAATTAAGAAAGAATTAGGATTTAAAATAGCAGTTCATACTGGACTGGTCAGTCAAAAATTAGCAGATGGTCTGGCTGAAGCAGGTGTTGATGTTGCAATGATAGATATTATAGGAGATGATGAAACTATAAGGAAGGTTTATCATTTAGATGCCTCTGTGGAAGATTATGAGTGTTCTCTTAAGTATCTTGTGGAACGAGGTGTTAAAACATCTCCTCATGTGGTAATAGGGCTGCATTATGGCAGGCTGGTAGGTGAGGAGCATGCATTAAGGATCATATCCAGATATAAGATTGCTTCTCTGGTACTGGTGGTATTGAATCCATTATCCAATACTCCTATGGCAAATGTTACCCCACCTTCTCCCCACAAGGTATATAATATTTTCCTCCAGGCAAGGATGATGTTTCCGGAAGTTCCTATTCTTCTGGGCTGTGCTCGTCCTGGGGGGAGATACCGGTTGATCATAGATAAATACGCTCTGCAGGCAGGACTTAATGGTATTGCCTATCCTGCGGAAGGGGTGGTTTCTTATGCAAAAAAGATGGGTCTTGAGTCCACTTTTTCCGAGTGGTGTTGTTCCTTAATATTTGAAGAATTTAAAGAGGTATAACAGATACTTGCCATAGTGGATTTTTTTAGTTAAAATAGAAACCATGCCTGAGTTTTTGAACCTTTTTCTGGAGTGCAACCCGGGAAAAACGCTAAAGGAGGTTGTCAAATGTATGGATACATGGGAAAAATTTTGAGGGTTGACTTATCTGAAAAAACTACCTCAATAGAAAGCCTGGATGAAAAGATGGCCAGAATGTATATTGGTGGTAGAGGGTTTGGTGCTAAAGTATTATTCGATGAACTTCCAAAAGGTATAGATCCTTTGTCCGAGGATAACAAGCTCGTTTTCTCTACCGGACCTTTTGTAGGGACTCTTATTCCAGGTAGCAGCAGGTGTGTGGTTATGGCTAAGTCTCCTCTTACCGGTCTTCTTGGTGATACTGATTTTGGTGGCTACTTTCCCAGGGAGATGAAATCTACAGGATTTGATGTCATAATAATAGAAGGAAAAGCTGAGAGGCCTGTGTACCTGTGGATACATGAAGGAGATGTCGAAATCAAAGATGCAGCGCACCTTTGGGGCAAGGTTGCCAGCGCTACACAGGAGAAAATTCTTCAGGAGGTAAAAGATAATAAAGCTAAGGTTGTTTGTATAGGCCCGGGAGGAGAAAATTTAGTAAGGTATGCCTGTATTATTAGTGAATTAAGGTATGTGGGCGGAAGACTTGGTCTTGGTGCTGTGATGGGTTCCAAGAACCTGAAAGCAGTAGTGGTAAGAGGCGAGAAAAAGGTAGCCATTGCCAGGGAAAAAGAGCTTGATACTCTGATAAAAGCCTTAAATTATGACCTTGTAAATGATGGAAGTTGTGAGAGCTTGATAGAATATGGCACCTGGAATACTACCGCTCCTGCTCAGGTTACAGGAATACTTCCCACAAAAAATTTTCAAAGAACATCTTTTGAGGGAACAGATAAAATTGATGGTGAGGCTATGGTGGAGAAAATACTTGTTGGGCGAAGAACTTGCTATGCCTGCCCTATAAGATGCCGAAGAGTGGTAGAGGCAGAAACACCTTATAAGGTCTCACCTGAGTATGGTGGTCCTCAGTATGAAGCTGTTGCCTCTTTAGGCTCCTTATGTCTTAATGATGATCCTGTGGCTATTGCTAAAGCAAATGAGCTGTGCAATGAATATTCC
>QMQA01000227.1 GCA_003648845.1 Candidatus Aerophobota bacterium | reverse complement strand
CCTTATAGCAAAGATGCCAGCTGGAGCCGACTTTTTCGATCAGGCATGTTTTCCCTACATAGATGGATACCCCGAAGACTTTGAGGAACTTCCCAGGGCTATGGGTAAGGTTTTATGGGCCGCACTTGTTCACAGTCCATGGGATAATATGAACATACCTGACTTCTGGGATGAACTCAGGAATAGAGCCCTCAAACTTCGCGAAAACACGGATAAGGCTCTCATTATTGTGGCCGGTTGTAACCTGTTTGAATGGGGTACATTTCTGAGAAGGATCGATAATTTCCTAATAGACCTGGTAATGGATCAAAAAAACGTTGAAAGATTACTGGATGCCCTGATGGAACAGCACATGCCTTTCCTTGAAAAGGTTTGCCAGTCCGTCGGCGACATTGCCGACATAATAAGGTTTGGCGATGATCTGGGAATGGACAGCGGGCCATTTATGAGCCCTGAAATATACAGAAAATTGTTCAAACCCCGTCATAAAATGCTGTGTGATTTTGTCAAAAAACACAGTAAAATGCACACTTTTATCCATTCATGCGGATCTATCTATCAGTTAATACCAGACATAATCGAAGCAGGTATCGAAATTATCAACCCGGTTCAAACCAATGCAAAAGATATGGAACCAGAAAAATTAAAAAAAGAGTTTGGGAGTGATGTAACATTCTGGGGAGGAGGTGCAGACACAAGAGCTGTGCTGAACAGGGCAAAGCCAAATGAAGTCAAAGAACATGTAAAGAGGAGGCTTGAAATATTCTCAAAAGGTGGAGGCTTTGTTTTCAACACAGTTCACAACATCCTTCCAGATGTTCCACCGGAAAACATAATGGCAATGTTCAAAGCTATAGAAGAGTTTAACGAGGGATTTTAATAGAAGAATGCTGGGAGAAATTAAACTTAATCAAATTTTTTATTTGAAAATGATAAAACTAATAGCTTTATTTTTATGTGCAAAAGTTTTTAATTAATATATCTCTAGTTAACTTTTTCTGATTTGCTCCCAAGGTACAGATCAATACCCTGAGCAGCACGGTGACCGTCTGCAATAGCATGAATTATATCGGGGCCGTGTACTATATCCCCTCCGGCAAAAAGCCAAGGTATCTTTGTTCTGCCATACTCATCGGTAACTATCCTGCCCCTAACAATTTCAAGATCATCCAGTATTTCTTTATCCAAATAACTATAATCTGGGGCCTGTCCTATGGCCTCAACTATCATATTACCCTCATAGTCTTCAACATCTGTTTCATCTACCTTTGGATTGAATCGCCCCTCCTCATCAAAAATGCTTAAACATTTAACTGTTCTCAATCCTCTTATCCTGCCATTCTCATCAAATAAACCCTCTTTTGGAGACCTACCAGGCTTAATCACAAGACCTTCCTCACTTCCCTCCTCTATCTCCTCCCTGTCGGCAAGCATCTCACCTTCTTTTTCAAGACATGTCAGCGTTATTTTTACCTTGCCAAACTTTTTCATCTGCAATCTCGCTAAAGACCTTCCTATATCAAATGCTACATTCCCACCACCTATTATAACCACCTTCTCACCTACTTTTATCTTTTCTCCACAAGCTATTTTTTCCAGCAGATTAAGTGCCTGATAACAACCCTCTGAATCAATGCCCTTTATTCCCGTACTTCTCGGTTCAGGAAAACCGGTTGCTATAAAAACCGCATCAGATTCTTCTTTTATTTTCTCAAATTCTATATCCTTTCCGACCTTAGTATTGAGCTTAATCTCAACTCCCATCGATTTTATAATATCAATGTCCCTGTCAAGAGCACTCTCAGGAAGCCTGTACTTCGGTATCCCATACCTCATTATTCCACCAGGTTTGGCCTTGGCTTCATAAATAACAACCTGGTATCCCATCAGTGATAGATAGTAAGCTGCACTTAGTCCAGATGGACCACTACCTATTATACTCACCTTTCTTTTAAGCTCTGGGCCTTTAAAAATGCTTATTACTTCCTTTATCTTACCTGTTTCAAGGTTATCCACCGCATATCGCTTAAGCCATCTAATCGCGACTGGTTCTCCACGATATCCAATAGAACATGCAGTCTCACATTTATGGGTACAAACCCTACCACAAACACCTGGTAGGGGATTATCTTCATAAATCTTTCTTACAGACTCTGTGAGATTCTCATTATAAATGGCTTTTATATAATCAGAGATCTTCATGTGAGCTGGGCAAACCTCTTCACAGAGACTGCATTCTAGACATCTTAAAGCTTCCTTCTTTGCCTGTTCTTCCGTATATCCCTTCATCTCCTCAATAAACGATCTTACCCTTTCACTGGCAGGTAAAATTTCCACAGGTTCTCTCTCAGGATCAAATAAGGTAAAATTAAGGTCAGAGACAAACCCTTCAAAGTATTGTTTCCGGTGGTTGAGACTTGCCTGAAAGATTGAATAATCCTCGGGTTTTACAAAATGCTCTGTATCAGCCTTTTCATCTTTGGGGAGATAAACAAAACTATCCGTTGCATGATCAATATGTATGTAATCACGGGATAAACGCAGGGAACCAGGTGGGCAAATATCCACACAAAGAGCACAAAAGCAGCAACGCCCATAGTCAATTTGCGGACGCTCATTCTTCTTGCCGGGTTCGGGAACAATCTCCGGTATCTCAATCATGGTAATTGCACTATTCGGGCATATATCCGCACAATTACCACAACCTGTGCACTTTTCCCAATCATTTAAGTGAAAGCCCCTGTATCTGGGCGATGCCTCCCTTGTCTCAAATGGAAACTTAAAAGTTATTGGCTTCTTAAAAAGAAACTTAAGAGTCTTAATAGGGGTAACAGAACTCTTTTTTTCTGCCGTATTCTTCATCGCTTGCCCCTCTCTATCTATCAATTTCAGGTGCTACAACGTAAAGACTGATCATAATATTCCCAACATCAGAAATATTTGCACCTCTGAGCAATTTTTCAAGTATTGGTATACCATGCATGAAAGAAGGGGTACGGAAATGTACCCTATAAGGTTTATTACCCCCATCACTAACAAGATAAAGTCCAAGTTCTCCCCTTGAGGATTCAACCCTTACATACGTATCACCTGCCGGTACATTCCATTTGAAAGGATTGGGAGTTCTTGTATATACCTTTCCCTGCGGAAGTTTTTCCAGACATTGCATTATAATAGAAGCACTTTGAAGCATTTCATCCCTTATTACCCATATCCGTGAATATGCATCTCCATCCTCACGTGTAGGTACATCGAAATTAACATTTGCATAAGCGGCATAAGGTTCTATCTTTCGGATATCATACTGAAGGCCTACAGCGCGTAAAACCTGCCCTGTTGCGCCTAGTTCTATGGCCTCTTCTCTGCTTATCTTTCCAATACCTTTTGCTCTCTCATAGAATAATCTGTTGTTAAAAAAAGCTGCATCAAACTCAGGAACATGATTACCCAATGCTTTCAAAAAGTTCATTACTTTCTCTTCAAACCCATGGGGTAGATCGCGTCTCACTCCTCCTGGGCAGATGTAAAT
>QMQA01000226.1 GCA_003648845.1 Candidatus Aerophobota bacterium | reverse complement strand
GGGCCTTCTCTGCTGCCTGAAGGGCTCCTCCTGCCGATAGCATAGCGTATTGGTAAATATTTTCCAGATTAGGGGTATCAGGGTCAAAAAAGCTGCCGTTTTTCACCCTTTCAAGATGCTCGGGGGTATGAATCAGAAGCAGCTCCTCTTTTTTGCAGGGTTTAGCTTCCACAAATTTATAATTTTTTTTGTTGAGATGCTCGTATGTTCTTCTTACCCTCTCAGGAGATTCTGGATGCCCGAAGAAGCTGTACTCCAAACATCTGGAAGAAAAGAGGATCACTTTTCCCTCCCCGGTTTTTATTTTTAAAAATTAAGAAGTCCTTGCTCTATAAAACTAAAGTAGCCGCTTTTACCAACAATGATATGGTCTATTATCTTAATATCCAGCACACCTGCTGTCTCAGCGATCATGCGGGTAATTTTTTTATCATCATCTGATGCTTCGGGATGTCCACTGGGATGGTTGTGCACAAGAAGAATACCTGCAGCATGATAACTGAGAGCAGATTCTATGATGCGTCGAGGATAAATCACCGCTCTGTCAACTGTCCCCTCCTGGATTATCTCATAATCAATAACCTCGTTTTTGACATTCAGGTAAATAACCATGAATGCCTCATGGGGAAGTCCTGCCAGTCTTACCCGGGCGAAATCTACCGCAGCCTGAGGAGAAGAAACAAGGTTCTTTTTTCTCATCCTCTCATTAAGATAGATGCAAAAAACCTCTTTTACCAATTTGATAAGAACAGCCGATGCCGAACCAACACCTGGAATCTTTTTCAATTCCTCCAGGCTGGCATCAAAAACAGCGCCAAAGCCTGCAAATTGCTCGATAAGACGTTTGGCAACAGGTTTTACATCTTTTCGGGGGATAGCATAGGTTAAAAGAAGCTCAAGAAGCTCATAATCCTGCAACCCCTTTGAACCTGCTCTCTGGAATCTTTTTCTCAGGCGCTCTCTGTGCCCGAGATAATGGGGCTTAACTTTTTTATCCATCATTATACACCCGCAGTTTAAAGTATCTGTTGATAATGTCAATAATTCTTTAAAGACCTTTTTCCATTATCCAGCCAAGAAAAATTAAAAACAAAAATCCCCCTACCAGCAGGAAAAGAGAGTTGTTAAGACCTAACTTCAAACCTCGTATATATTTGAGTATTCTTTGACCCAGTGAGCTTCTTATACCAAGGTAGAGAGCAAAACCAAGGCCCAGGATAAATACACTGTTTGTAAGAGAAGAGAGGGAATAAACAACTGGAATGAGTCTCAGTTTCTCACCGGTTATAAGTTTAGATATTGCTGCTGTCCACAGATGGGGCAGAATGCCGGTAAGAATGCAGAGAATGGATAAAATACCAAGGGGTATGAGCATCCCTCTGGATAATTTTTTTTGATGCAGTCTGGATGCTGATGCTTCTTCTTTTCCCTGGTTTTTTCTTTTAGCCCTGTCCTTTCTAAAAATTTGGGATAACTTGGTAAAAGATGCCACGGTACCAATACTGGCAAGAAAGATAAGATAATAGGCAAGGGGATGTTCTTTCAGGGAAAGAGAAATAAGGTTTTTGCTCACATATCCATTAAAGGGTGGTATTCCGCAGATAGATAAGGCTCCTACCATAAAGGCCAAAAATACAAAAGGCATTTTTCTCCCCAGCCCACTTAATTTCTGGATATCTCTTTCTTCCATACTGCAAATTACACATCCAATGGATAAAAATAAAAGACTTTTAAAAAGGGAATGGTTGAGAAGATGATAAAAGGAAGCTGCAAGAGATAAAGATGTAGCTACACCAAAGCTTGCTATTATAAATCCCATCTGGGATATAGAGTGATAGGCAAGGAGTTTTTTGCTATCATCTTGAGCTATAGCCCAGATTACTGCCATAAAAGCAGTAATAGCTCCAATCCACAGAAATATCTGCTGAGTTTTGATGGCCTGGAAAAGTCTCAGTATGCGCCATATACTAAGAAAAGACACTTTAATCATCACTCCGGACAAAATAGCAGAAACAGGATGAGGCGCAAAAGCATGAGCGTCAGGAAGCCAGGTATGCAAGGGAATAAATGCAGCTTTAACTCCTATTCCTACTATTAAGGAGATTATCGCCAGGTTAAATACAGGTAGATTTCCCTTTGTCTGGAGCTGAAGATAAGCTATTTCTCTCAGGGAAAGGATACCTGTTTGCTGGTAAAGAAGGAAAATCGCCAGAAGAAAAAAACCCATTCCCAGGGAACTTATAAGAAGATAATTAAAACTTGCCAGGATAGATTTTCTTTCCCTGGAATAGGCAATAAGTATGTAAGAGGCTATGGAGAGTATCTCGAAGAATACAAACATATTAAAAAGATCTCCAGTGAGTATAACCCCTTCCATTCCTGCTATCAAAATTAAAAAGAAAAAATAAAAATTATATCTGTATTTTTTCTCCCCCCAGGCAAAAATGAGGGCAAGAAGAGCAATTGTCATTCCCATCAAAGAACTCCCCCAGGCAAGGCCATCCATATAAAGTTTGTTTCCTAAAGGCTCTTGCCATCCTCCCACCGGGTAATTAATTACTTTCTGCTTGAGGAGAGGTTGGAAAAGCAGTCCAAGGAAAATTAGGCATAAAATGAGAGCTCCAAAACTGGCTGCCTCAGCTATCCGCAAGCGAGGAAAGTATCTATTTAACAAGCTAAAAGAGCTGGCTACCAGGGGAATAAGAATAAGAAAAATTACCAGATTATTCATTGTTTTTGTTTGATGTTTTCTTCTATCCTGTGAATACTTAAGGTTTCATAATGCTGGTAGATTTTCAGGATAAGTGATAAAGCAAGGGCGGTAAGACAGATTCCAATAACTATTGCTGTTAGCATCAATGCCTGAGGAAGAGGATCAACAACATCTTTTATTCCTTTCTCCATTATGGGAGCAGTTGACCCTGTGCGAGAGCCAAGGTAGATAAAAAGAATAACTATACAGCTATTAAAAATATTAAGGGCTATAACTTTTTTAATTAAATTATCCTTTTTAATCATACCCCAGATCCCCAGAATGAAAAGTATAATTATAAGATAATCAGCCATAGCTTATTTTTCCCTTAGAAGGTAAAAACAGACAAGGACTATCCCGGCTCCCACCTTCAGGCCTATAATAATATTGAGGAAAAATATGAATCCAGCACTGGGTACCTGCCCTGCTTTTCCTAAGGGAAGGAAATTTCCCAGAAAATACCTGCCAGCTACCAGGCCAGCTATACCAATGAGGAGAAAAAGGGAAAAAGCTCCCACCTCTACAAGGCCTATCCTATCTGCAGGAAATAACCTCTGAGTCAGGGTAGTTCCTCTGCTGAGACAGAGAAGAATCACTCCAGAGGCCAGGACCACTCCTCCCTGGAAACCTCCCCCAGGAGAAAGATGTCCAAAGGATATAAGGTAAAGGCCAAATAGCAAAATATAGGGAGCCAGTTTTCTGGATATCACATACACTATTTCTGATTCTTCCATCTTTTTACTCCGAGGATAAGAATTATTCCCGAAACAACTAAGAGCAG
>QMQA01000225.1 GCA_003648845.1 Candidatus Aerophobota bacterium | reverse complement strand
TCTCTCGTTTGCTCAATTCGTTTGGAAATCAATGCTTTTATCTTTTCTACTACCATCTTTTTGTCATCACCTGAAATCAGAATTATGCAGTTTTTCGAATTATTAATAACCTGGAGTGTCATTGTAATTCTATCTCTAACTGTATACTTCAATGGCGCTTCTGTGGCGATTACCCACCTCCTGTCTTTTCCCTCTAGGTCTTCATTTCTAAAAAGTGAAGCAATGTGTCCATCGGCACCAACTCCCAGAAGGATTATATCAAAAACAGGATATCCACCGACTTTTTCTCTCTTGATGAAGAATTTTTTAAGGGTTTTTTCGTACTCCACAGCACATTCCTCGGGGGTATCGAGGTCTGTTGGTATGGGGAATACGTTTTTTCCTATATTTGGTAATTTTGATAGAAATATACTCCATGCCATTCTGAAGTTGCTCTCTCTGTGATTATGGGGCACATACCTCTCATCTCCCCAGAAGAAAAATACTTTTTCCCAATCTATACTATCTCTGATTCGTTCCTTTGCCAGTAATCCATATGTCAGTTTTGGTGTATTACCTCCTGAAAGAACAATCTTGGCCTCTCCCGCTGTGTTTATAAATCCCTTTATCATCGTTGCCAGAAATCTTGCAGAGGCTATTGCCATTTCTTTCTGATTATTATACGAAAAGAGCTGATATCTCATATTCTAACCCATGACCTTCCATCTTTCTAGAGGAGTTCTTCTGTAGCCACCGGTCCCCAGCTACCAGCTGGATATATATGGAGAGTCCCGGCGAGTGTGGCTTTACTTTTATCCTCAAATACTTCGGCAATCGGTGTTATCAGGGACCAGCTTACCTCCATATCATCATTCCTGATAAAAAGCGTTTGATCTCCCAGCATACAGTCAAGAAGGAGTCTCTCATATGCATCGGGTAGCTCACCCTCTATTACATCGCTGTACCTGAATGCCATTTCAAGTATATCCATACATAATTTTGGTCCCGGACGCTTGGCGAATATTCTCAGAGAAATCCCTTCTTCAGGTTGTACGTGAAAAATGAGTATATTTGGCTCTAAGTCTTCTGGCCTTAAGGGCTGAAACATTGAGTGGGGGACATTTTTAAAGGTAATAACAATTTTGCTTGATTTTTTTGCCAGCCTTTTTCCAGCCCTCAGGTAAAACGGAACTCCCTGCCATCTCCAGTTATCTATACTTAGCTTCATCGCCACGTATGTTTCTACTGTAGAATCTGGTGCTACGGCTTTCTCATCCCTGCATGCCGGGACCTCTCTGCCTTCAATCGTGCCCTTTCCATATTGTGCCCGTATAACCCTGTCTCTGATCTCATGCGGTTGAATTGGGGTTATTGCCCGTAGTAGTTTTACCTTTTCGTCCCTTACCCTGTTTGCATCGAAACTTATTGGAGGTTCCATTGCTACCAGCGAGAGCATCTGAAGCATGTGGTTCTGAAACATATCCCTCAACAATCCTGCCTGTTCAAAATATCCCGCTCTATGTTCTACACCCAGTGACTCTGCAACTTTTATCTGAATGTTATCTATGTATCTTCTGTTCCATATTGGTTCAAAAATGGAGTTTGCAAACCTGAAGAGTAATATGTTCTGGACGGTTTCCTTACCAAGATAATGATCTATTCTGTATATCTGCTCTTCCTTAAATACCTTTTTTAATTCAGAATCCAGTTTTCTGGCGCTTTCCAGATCTCTGCCAAAAGGCTTTTCAACGATTATGCATGTTCTTCCGCTTTCTCCATGTGGCCTTTGGAAGGCTCCTGTATTAGGTGGTGTGCCTGATAAACCGGATTTTCCCAGATGCTGGACTATTGGTATGTATAGTGATGGTGGGGTGGCCAGGTAAAAAATATAGTTTTTCTCTTTCTGGAATTTCTTGTCCAGTTTTACAAGCCTCTTTTTGATGTTAATATATAGATTTTCGGAGTTGTAGTCACCGGCAATGTAAAAATATCTGTTGAGGAATGACTTCACCGTATTACCGGACACTTTTGTATCTGACGATTTACCGATGCTCTCCTTCAGTTTATCAAAAAAGGATGTTCTGAACTTTTCATCGTCCATTTGTGTACGGGCACATCCAGGAATATAAAGATGCTCCGATAATAGTGCTTCTTGATACGAGAAGAACAGTGAAGGGACAAGCTTGCGGTGTGTAAGATCGCCGGATGCCCCGAATATAATAAAAGAAGCGGGTTTTGAGATTATTTCTATGCAGAACGTTCCCCTTATATTAAGGGTTGTCTGGGCTAGTGCCATGTTTCTGAATCTCCTTCTTTGATTCACAGTATTGAGATATACAAGATTATTTCTTTTCCTTTACAGGATGTCCACCGAACTCTTTTCTCAGAGCAGCACACACCCTGTCGGAGAATTGGTCTTTCTCCCGTGATGAAAACCGCTTGAAGAGGGCATATGCCATTGAAGTTGCGTTTACACCAAATTTCACCGATTCAAGAACCGTCCACTTTCCTTCACCCGAATCCTCGACATAACCCTCTATATTTTCGAGTTTGGGATCTTTCTCAAAAGCCAGCTCGAGAAGCTCCAGTAGCCAGGACCTGATAACACTGCCCCTGTTCCACAGATGTGCCACATCTCTGAAGTTAAGATCCTTACCATAGGGTGATTTTTCCAGCAGCTCAAATCCCTCGCCGTAGGCTTCCATTATGGCATATTCAATGCCGTTGTGCACCATTTTGACAAAATGACCTGCTCCCGTTTGCCCGCAGTACAGGTATCCACCCTCCGGTGCAAGGGTTTTCAGAATGGGCTCGATGTATTTAAAATCCTCTTTACTGCCTCCGATCATGGTGCAGTAGCCGACTTTCAGACCCCAGATGCCTCCTGATACTCCAGCATCCAGGTAATGAATCTTCATCTGGGAGAGCTTTGCATGTCTCCTGATATCGTCTATGTAATAGGAGTTTCCTCCATCAATCAGAATATCGCCCTCGGCGAGAAGCGGTGCTATTTTATCTATATGCTCGTCAACTACATGCCCTGCTGGGAGCATGAGCCATATTACCCGTCTGGGGGAGATTTGTTCAACCAGCTCTTTAAGGTTTTTCGCACCTTTTGCTCCTTCAGCCTCGATATCTCTTACCTTTTCGTATGTCCTGTTGTATGCGACAACCTCATGCCCACCTTTCAGCAACCTTCTTGCCATGTTCATTCCCATCCTTCCAAGACCTACTATTCCTAGGGTCTTACCCCACAGATTTACACCCATCAGCCTCCTCCATCCTCCACCACGGACCAGTCTATCCCCCTGAACAACCTCTTTGGATAGGGAGAGAATGATCGCCCAGGCATGTTGAGCTACAGTCTCAGCCATGACCTCAGGTACATTACAGACTATAACCCCCCTATCCAGCGCAGCAGGAATATCTATCTGATCGAAGCCGACCGATACGGTCTGGATCATCCTAAGCTTCTCCGAGGACTCGATCATCCTCCTTGTGAACGGGAATCCTTTCGCAAAGGTTACCTCAACACCCTTCAGGCTCTCAATCCAGT
>QMQA01000224.1 GCA_003648845.1 Candidatus Aerophobota bacterium | reverse complement strand
TATGGTATATGGAGCAGCAGCGACAGGGACAAGGTGCATGACTTCTTCCTCCGGACCGGGAATAAGCTTGAAGCAGGAGGGTATCTCCTATCTTGCCGGAGCTGAGCTTCCCTGTTTAATAGTAAATGTAATGAGAGGTGGGCCAGGACTGGGCAATATCGCCCCTTCACAATCTGATTATTTTCAGGCTACCAGAGGTGGAGGACACGGAGATTACCATCTGGTCGTTCTTGCTCCCTCTTCAGTACAGGAGATGGCAGATATGCCTTTTCTGGCTTTTGATATTGCTGATAAATATCGCAATCCTGTTATGATTCTTGCCGATGCCATTTTAGCTCAGATGATGGAAGGGGTTAGCTTTAAAGAGGAGGACAGGGTTGAGGTCAGGTCAAAACCATGGGCAGTTACCGGCTGTAAGGGGAGAAGTCCCAATGTTATCCATTCTCTTTTTTTGAAAGAAGGTGATCTTGAGCGTCATAATGAGCATCTACAGAAAAAGTATCAAAGAATGAAGGAAAAGGAGGTCAGATATCAGATATTTGGAGATTCTGAACCTGAGGTACTTCTGGTTGCATATGGAAGTATGTTCAGGGTATGCATGTGGGTTAAAGACCGGTTGAAAAAAATGAATACATCCTGTGCTTTACTGCGACCTGTGACCCTGTGGCCTTTCCCCTATGGAATTATAAAAAAGCTCTCCAGCAGGGTAAGGTTCATATTTGTCCTGGAAATGAGCGAGGGGCAGATGCTGGAGGATGTGAAGCTGGGAAGTGAGGGCAGGTGCCCGGTTTACTTTTACGGAAGGATGGGCGGAGGAGTGCCTGATCCGGAACAGGTTTTAGAAAAAATCCAGGAGGTTTTAAAAATTGAAAATCAGAGGAAAAATTATAAAATATGGCGATAATGTAAATACAGATGAAATTATTCCTGCTACTTACCTTGTTACTGTTGACCCTCAAAAATTAGGTGAACACTGTATGGAGGGTATAGATAAGGACTTTGTTAAAAAGGTTAAAGCCTCACCTGTTGTGGTTGCAGGCAGGAACTTTGGTTGTGGTTCTTCCCGGGAGCATGCTCCCCTGGCCTTAAAAGGAGCAGGAGTAAAGTGTGTTGTAGCCTCCTCCTTTGCTCGCATATTTTTTCGTAATGCCATTAATATTGGTCTGCCCATTATAGAGAGCAGGGAGTGCGCAGAAAATTGCCGGGAAAAAGATTTACTGGAGATAGACACAGATAAGGGCATAATCAGAAATATTACACAGGATAAGGTTTTCTCTATTTGTCCTTATCCAGAGTTTATACAGAAGTTTATAGAGGAGGGAGGTATAGATAGCTGGGTTAAAAAAAGAGTTTATGGGTGAGGGGTGTATATGAAAGTAAAAATATATGATACAACTTTGCGAGACGGAACTCAGGCTGCAGGAGTTTCCTTTTCCCTTCCAGATAAATTGCAGATTGCCCGGGAACTTGATAAAATAGGTTTTGATTATATTGAGGGAGGCTGGCCCGGTTCCAATCCCAAGGATATGGAATTTTTTAAGAGAGCTAAAAATATATCATTTACCACCGCTAAAATAGCTGCTTTTGGAAGTACCAGAAGAAAAGATACACCTGTAGATAAAGACCCAAATATTATGTCTATATTAGAGGCAGAGACACCTGTTGTGACTCTTTTTGGAAAAAGCTGGGTTTTGCATGTAAAAAAAGCTCTGCAGACTGACAAAGAGGAAAATCTGAAAATGATTGAGGACTCTGTTAGTTTTTTTAAGAAAATGGGCAGGGAGGTTATCTTTGATGCCGAACATTTCTTTGATGGATATAAAGACAACCCCCTGTATGCTATAAAAATTCTCCAGGTAGCAAAAGATGCTGGAGCAGATTGTCTTGTTTTGTGTGACACTAATGGAGGCTGTATGCCTTTTGAAATAGACCAGATTATCAGGGTGGTGATGGAGAAAATAAGACACCCCCTCGGTATACATGCTCACAATGATGGAGGTGTGGCTGTTGCCAATACTGTTATGGCAGCTCGCATTGGGATTTCTCAGGTTCAGGGTACAATAAATGGATATGGAGAAAGATGTGGGAATGCTGACCTTTGTGCAGTTATTCCTAATTTAAAACTTAAATTGGGTATTAATTGTCTTTCTGAAGAAGGTTTGAAGTCTTTAACTCGAATTTCCCGTCTTGTTAATGAGCTGGCCAATCTAACCCCAAATGAACATCAGCCTTACGTGGGTAAGGCTGCTTTTACTCATAAAGGAGGTATCCACGCCAGCGGCATCTCGCGTGATAAGAAAACTTATGAGCATATTGACCCTGAATGGGTGGGAAACAAAAGAAGGGTAATCATCAGTGAGCTTGCTGGCAAAAGTTCTATAATCTATAAGCTAAAAGAAAGAAAATTAGGGGTTGATAATCTTCAAGCTCTCTCCAGAAATCTGGCAGAGCAGATAAAAAAGCTGGAAAACGAAGGTTACGAGTTTGAGGCTGCTGATGGTAGTTTTGAACTTCTCGTTAAAAAAAATACCGGGGAATATAAAAAATTGTTTGACGTAGAAGGGTTCCGGGTCATTGTGGAGAAAAGAGACAATGAAAAACTTATATCTGAGGCAACAGTAAAGATAAGAATCGGGAAAAGGCTCATCCATACAGTAGCGGAAGGAAATGGTCCGGTAAATGCTCTGGATAAGGCTTTGAGAAAAGCTCTGGAGGATGATTTCCCTCAACTTACAGAAATGCATCTTTCCGATTATAAGGTCAGGATACTGGATACTGGAGCAGGAACTGGCGCAACCACCAGAGTCCTTATAGAATCCTGCGATAAAGAAGATAGATGGGGAACAGTTGGAGTATCTCCCAACATAATTGAAGCAAGCTGTATTGCTTTGCTTGATGCTGTGGATTATAAATTAAATAAGTAATATCAATTACTTGTTTGGGTTTGCCTTGCGCATTTAGAACGTAGAACCTCGAACGTTGACCCAATACCAACCTAACCCTTAATCACAGCAAGGGGGGTCATTTTTACCACTTTCCTGGAAAGACCTGCTTTTTCTACTATATCAACTACCACATCAACATCTTTATAAGCTTCGGGCATCTCTTCGGCAATCGTTCCTCTTCCTTTGGCCATGATAAGAATACCCTTTTCCTTCAGCTCCTTTTCTATAGATCTTCCCCGGGCAGCTTTTTTTGCTGCGGTACGGGAGAGAACCCTTCCAGCTCCATGGCAGGTACTCCCCCAGCTTTCCTCCATGGCATGCTGTGTTCCTACCAGGACATAGGAGCTGGTTCCCATATCTCCGGGAATAAGAACCGGTTGACCTACCGGTCTGTAGATCCGGGGTATCTGGGGGTGGTTGGCTGGAAAGGCTCTGGTTGCCCCTTTGCGATGAACAAAAACAGTTTTTTTCTTTCCATTTAATTTATGTTCCTCAAACTTCCCTATATTATGACATACATCGTAAACAAGCCTCATTCCAAGCTCTTTTGGAGAGAGGTTTAATATTTTCTGAAAAACCTCTCTGGTCCAGTGCAT
>QMQA01000223.1 GCA_003648845.1 Candidatus Aerophobota bacterium | reverse complement strand
TTTAAAATTCAAACATTGGATACAAAAGTAGATTTAAAATGGGGAATTCTACAATGGATGGTGAAGTTAGGAGTGGAAGAGAGGTTAAGAATAGAATGGATGAAGGAATGAATACAGATAAACAGAGTATTGATAAAAGAGCTTTAAAAGAAGAGTTTATGCGTAATAAACGGCCTGTGGGAAAGGATTTTATTAGAGACATTATAGATGAGGATATCAGGCGTGGAAAAAACAACGGGCATGTTGTTACGAGATTTCCTCCAGAACCTAATGGATATCTTCACATAGGTCATGCAAAATCCATATGTTTGAATTTCGGGATTGCAATTGAATATGGTGGAAGGTGCCATCTGAGATTTGATTATACAAATCCGGAAAAAGAGGATGTTGACTATGTTGAAGCAATCAAAAGGGATGTAAAATGGCTGGGTTTTGATTGGGGAGAACACCTTTACTTTGCCTCCGATTATTTTGACAGGATGTTTGAGTATGCAGTTAAACTTATTAAAAAGGGTAAGGCCTATGTATGCAGTCTTAGTGAGGAAGAGATAAAAGAATACAGGGGAACGCTTACCGAGCCTGGCAGGAATAGCCCTTACAGAAACAGGAGTGTTGAGGAGAACCTTGACCTTTTCTACAGAATGAAAGCCGGAGAGTTTGAAGAAGGTGAACATGTATTAAGGGCAAAGATAGATATGGCGTCGCCAAATCTCAACATGAGGGATCCAGTACTGTACCGGATAAAAAAGGTGTCCCACCACAGGACAGGTGATAAGTGGTGCATATACCCGATGTATGATTTTGCCCACTGCATATCTGATTCGATCGAGGGAATAACGCATTCACTCTGCACTCTGGAGTTTGAAGATCACAGACCACTTTATGATTGGATACTGGATAAACTCGAGGTTGAATGTCACCCTCAGCAGATAGAGTTTGCTAGGCTCAATCTTTCCTATACTGTTTTGAGCAAGCGGAAGCTGTTAAAGCTGGTTGAAGGAGGATATGTTTCGGGATGGGATGATCCAAGAATGCCAACCCTTTCTGGAATGAGACGAAGGGGATATACACCGGAAGCAATAAGGAACTTCTGCGCGAAGATAGGTGTGTCCAAGGCAAATAGTGTGGTAGATATCTCTCTTCTTGAGCATTGCTTGAGGGATGATCTTAACAAAAGAGCTCCGAGGCGGATGGCCGTTCTAAGGCCTGTTAAGGTCGTTATTGAAAATTACCCTGAAGGAAAGGTTGAATATCTCGAGGCTGAAAATAATCCGGAAGACTCATCTATGGGAAAAAGAATTATCCCCTTCAGCAGAGAAATTTATATAGAGAGAGATGATTTCAGAGAAGAGCCTCCCAAGAAATATTTCAGGCTTGCACCTGGAAGAGAGGTCAGATTAAAATACGCCTATTATATAATATGCAGGGAAGTGGTAAAAAATCCAGCAACGGGAGAAATAGAAAAGATAATCTGTACATATGATCCTGAGACAAAGGGAGGCTGGTCTAAAGATGGACGGAAGGTACTCGGAACACTTCACTGGGTTTCTGCTCCTCACGCAATTGAGGCAGAGGTGAGGATATACGATCACCTGTTTTTAAAACCGGATCCCGATGATGTTCCGGAGGGTAAAGATTTTACTTATAACATCAATCCGAAGTCTCTTGAGGTTCTCAGAACATGCAAACTGGAACCCTCCCTCCGGGATGCAAAGCCTGGGGAGATATTCCAGTTTCTCAGGCTTGGGTACTTTTGCGTTGACAATGTGGACTCCAGACCGGGAAAACCAGTATTCAATCGTACGGTTACCCTCAAGGATACATGGGCAAAAATCGAAAAATCCCAATCAGGTAAGTGAGAGTTGGAAACAGGTGTTTTGAAATTTTGAAAGGCAGTTTCTTCTTACTAAGGTTATAATCAGGTTTATAGAACTCATGTTAGAAGGGTAACAGATCTGTAAATGAGACTCTATTTGAAAATATTTTTTTGCATTTACGCAGTTCTAATCTTTTCTGCCAGGGTAGTTTTTTCGGGAGGCATGGGAGAAGGTAGGGATAGTTATGCAGCTTCAGGGGGTGCTGGAACCTCACCTGAAAAGGGGGGAAGAAAAATGGTTATAGATCTACCTGCTCCGAAATCTAAGGGCAATGTGTCTGTTGAGGAGGCCCTGAACAGGCGACATTCAGTAAGGGAATACATGGATAAGCCTCTGGAGCTTTTCAAGGTATCCCAGCTTTTATGGGCATGTGGAGGAAGAAGACTTGATGCTGTAACGGGTGCTACAAGAACATATCCATCTGCAGGAGGATGTTATCCTCTGGAGATATACCTGGTTGCTGGAAGAGTAACGGATCTTGATCCTGGTGTTTACAGATACGACCATAAAAAACACAGACTTGAAATAGTTATGGAGGGTGATATAAGGGTTATGCTTGCCCGGGCAGCTCTGGGTCAGAAGTTTATTGCCGGTGCTCCGGCAAGTATAGTTATTACTGCTGTTTATAAGCGTACAGTACGTGTATATGGAGATCGGGGTTATTTCAGATATGTTCCGATGGATGCAGGACATGCTGCTCAGAATATATATCTTGAGTCGGTAGCACTTGGCCTTGGTACTGTGGCTGTTGGGGCCTTTATAGATTCAAAGGTATTGGCTGTCATGGGGATTGAGGGGGATGAAATCCCTCTCTATATATTTCCCTTCGGTTATCCTGGTGAGTAAAAAATGTTATCTGGTGGACGGAGGTGTTAAATGCTTGAATTGCGTGATGTCTCGCTTGTAAGGGATGGAAAAAAGATCCTTCAGGGAATTACCTGGAGAGTGAATAAAGGTGAGAACTGGGTGCTATTTGGGAGGAACGGTTCGGGTAAAACCATGCTACTGGAGGTTATTAGCGGGTATCTATTTCCCAGTACAGGCGAGGTGATAAGATTTGGGAAGAGGTTCTTTGAGGCTGATATAAGGGACTTAAGAAGGAAAATTGGATATGTGAGTACCACATTGAGAAACAGATTCTCAGGATGGGAGAAGGTTTTAAATGTTATAGTTAGTGGGGTATACGGGTCAATAGGACTTTTGAAGCCGCCTGAGCTTCCTGAGAGGGATCGTGCATTGGAACTTTCAAAGATAATGGGTATGGAGTGTTTCCTCAATGAAAGGTTTGGTATTCTTTCTGATGGAGAAAAACAGAAGGTTTTGATCTTAAGAGCACTGATAAGCAATCCGAAACTTCTCCTGCTTGATGAACCTGCAATGGGACTGGATATACCGTCGAGAGAAGATCTGCTCGAGTTTATACAAAAAATATCTGAAGAAAACAAAACAAATGTGATATATGTCACACATCATACCGAGGAAATCAGCCACTATTTTACCCATATTTTTATACTCCATGGGGGAACGCCTTTTTATTCAGGGGCATTGGATGATGGATTACCTGAAGAGGTGCTGAAAGAAATATTTTCAAAGAATATTAGCTTGCTTAACGTTGATGGAAGGTACTATACAATACTGAACAACAGCCGGAAGTAATTTAGAGT
>QMQA01000222.1 GCA_003648845.1 Candidatus Aerophobota bacterium | reverse complement strand
TCAGACCTCTCCGGAATGCGGGATACTGTATCTGAATCTACAATTAATACTCCACCTCTTTTTACACTGTTTATATGCTTATCCAGAGCTTCCTGAGACATAGCTACTAAAATATCAGCCTCTTCTATTAAGGGATAGTGAATAGGCTCGTCAGAGATAACCACCTCAGATCGACAAGCCCCTCCTCTTGCTTCAGGACCATAAGATTGAGTCTGAACCACTCTCTTTTTATCATATACCGCTGCCCTGGCTAAAATGATTCCCGAAAGCACTATCCCCTGCCCACCAAATCCAGTTAATTTCACTTCAACTCTTGCCACTTTCTCTTCTCCTTTTTTCAATAAGTTCTCTTAAGGAAGCACCAAATTCAGCCTTTTCTATATCTACAAATTCACCTATAATAAATTTGTCCTTCAGTTCCTCCTTAGACATTCTTTCTGCCTTCTTTTTCCTTATCGAATTCTCTTTAAACCACTTCATCATCTGCATTCCGTTCCCAATCTTGTTTCTCCTTCCGTATTGGGTGGGACATTGAGAAATAACTTCTATGAGGGAAAAGCCCTTCTTTTGAATTCCTTTCTTAATAGAGTTAATCAGGGGTCTTGCATGAAAGGTGGTCCACCTGGCTACATAGGTAGCCCCACAAGTAACTGCCAGTTCACATAAATCAAAAGGATATTCAATATGCCCTAATTGAGAAGTCATTGTGAAAGCACCACGAGGAGTAGTAGGAGAAAATTGTCCTCCGGTCATTCCATAATTAAAGTTATTGACTACTATAGCTACCAGATCAACATTTCGCCTTGCTGTTTGAATCAGATGATTTCCACCAATTCCTGCAACTTCACCATCCCCCATATGACAGATTACAGTGAGTTCAGGATTAGCTAACTTCACACCTGTAGCGAATCCTAAGGGTCTGCCATGAAGAGTATGAAAATAATCCCCTATCCAGTAAGTGCACATCCTCCCTGTGCAACCACTGCCTCCCACCCATAAAACCTTATCTATATCCAAATTTAGTTCCTCTATAGCTTTAATAGTATAATACCAAACCTGAGGTATTCCACATCCTGAACACCAGAGGTGAGGATTTCCTGGGCGATCAAATCTAAAATATTTTAAAGCTGGATGTCTCTTCAATTAAATCACCCTCCTTATAAGATTATATATCTCTTTTGGCTTATGAAGTTCAACTCCCGGTTTGGGAAAGGAGATAACTTCTGTGCTTTTCCCAGCAACTCTCTCTGTCTCTCTGACTATTTTCCCCATATTCATTTCTGGAAAAATTATCGCTTTAAGTTCTCTCTTTGCAATATTTTCAATAACTTTATCCGGGAAAGGCCAGATAGTTATCATCCTAAGATAACCTACTTTAAGTCCGTTTTTCCTTGCTTCTAAAACAGCACTCTTTACTGATCTTGCTACAGAACCATAAGCTAAAACCACCACCTTCGCATCCTCAAGACATGCAGATTCAATTTTAGTTATCTCTTCCACCTTTTTCTCAACTTTATTCCACAACCGAGAAACCATCTTCTTTTGAACTTCATATTCTGTAGAAGGAGAACCCGTTTCTGTATGAGTAAGGCCGGATACGGGCATCCTATACCCTTCCCCAAAAGCAGGCATTGGAGGAACATCGGTGTCACTTTCTACCTTAAAAGGGAGGAATTCTTGAGGAGGAACTTTTGGCTTTTTTCTTTCCACAATTTTTACCTTTTCTGGAATAACTACTTTCTCTCTCATATGACCAACTATCTCATCGGAAAGAATGAAAGTAGGCACCCTATAAATCTCCGAGAGATTAAAAGCCTCTACAGTAAGGTCAAACATTTCCTGAGGAGATTCTGGAGCAAGTGCTATTATGGAATAATCGCCGTTACTCCCGTATCTTACCTGATATACATCACCCTGCATAGTTTTAGTAGCCACCCCTGTTCCTGGTCCTGCTCTTTGCACATCCACAATTACACAAGGGGTTTCTGTTATAGCTGCGTAACCTATACATTCCTGCATCAAACATATTCCATTACCTGAGGTAGCAGTCATAGCCTTCCAACCAGCACAGGCAGCACCAATAACAATAGTCAAAGAATCAAGTTCATCCGCACCTTGGACAAAAATTCCTCCAACATCAAATAATCTCCAAGATAGTCTTTCAGAAATCTCGGTAGCTGGAGTGATTGGATACCCAGCAAATAGATTACATCCGGCAGCTATGGCTCCCTCAACGCAAGCTTCATCACCTTGAAAAAGATGGACTCCAGAAAGAATTCGCTTATTCATCTTTCTCTCCTTCCACTGCTATTGCAAAAGCTGAACAATATAGCTCACACGTTCTGCAGAGAGTGCAAGCTTCTAAATTCTCTACCCTTGCAGGGTATATTCCTTTAAGGCTTCGTTGAGTTGAGTAAGACAAAACTTCCTTAGGACAAAATTCTATACAGATACCACACCCTGTACATAGATTTTCATCTACATAAATCTTCTTCATCCCTTCTCCTTTTTTTTACAATATATTTCATATTCTTCTACTTTTATCTCGCCGATAAATATTAATTAAATCTCTAAGCAGAGCGGCAGGCAGCTCGAATATTAGACTTTCCCCCTGTAACTGTGATTTTACCCAAAGAATCTGTAGTAAAAGTCATACTTTTCTCCTGCGATAGTGGCTGCTCCAAATAAATCTATTACACTCACCACCTATATTCCTAAATTAAACTGAGCCCTTAATTTATCTTTTTTTGTTTTCTTAACCACTCTGCAAAAGCTTGTCCCACTTTACCAAAGGCACAGATGATAAGTTTGACTTTCACCAGCGAACACCCTTTATGAATTTGCAATTTTCTCCCTTGTAGCTCTAATGTGAGCGCGCATCAAGGTTTCAGCTAACTCTCCATTATGATTTGCTAAAGCATCGATAATCTCAAAATGGTCCTTTAAAGTATCCTTGGGTGGCCTAAACACTCCTATTCCAAATGCAGCAATTTGTATACCAAAATCTTGAATAATCTTATACAAAACATTGTTACCACTTTTCTGAGCTAAAAACTCGTGGAATTTTAAGTCGGCAGTCACATATAATTTAGAGGAAGGCTTGTTTGCAGCTTCTTGTAACCTATTAAACATCTCTCGCATCTTTTTTATATCTTTTTCATCTATTCTCTCAGCCACTAATCTCGCAGATAACCCCTCCAGCACCTCTCTAACATCGTATATCGCTAATATCTCCTTCTTAGAGAATTTCTTAACATATACCTGACCTTTTGAATTCTCAGTAACTAAGCCCAATTCTGTAAGTTTCGTTAGAGCTTTCTTTATAGGTGTTCTGCTCACTCCAAGGTCTTTGGCAACCGAGTCTTGAATTATTCTCTCTCCAGGTCTTAACTCTTGCATCAAAATCATATCTTTAAGAACCTTGAAGGTTTTCTCTTCCACCCTCTCGTATTTAACTTTTTTAACTCTTCTTCTGCGAGTATTTGACATTAGGATAAATTCCTGTATCTGAAAATTAAATTTTGAATTCCGTATTCGGAATTCAATTTAGTTATGTCTATTT
>QMQA01000221.1 GCA_003648845.1 Candidatus Aerophobota bacterium | reverse complement strand
TTATTGTGGTAAAGCTCATTATATTCATCCTGATAATAGGGGCGAAAATAAAGCACATTTTTTCCTGCAGCGTATATTACATTAGTCGGATCGTTACATTCCTCTCTTTTTGTCCAGCGATTACCAGGGATTATCTCATACCCTGTTCCCTCTCTTCTTCGGGCTGTAAATACTAAAAGGTTTTTCTCACTCCCCTCCACAATAGTTCCATCATCTGCCTTTAACCTTATCCTGTAGTTACCAGGGGGAAGGTTTAAAATGTAATATTTTTGGGGTTCTGTAACGTAAAAGTCGGGTGGTTCTGGAGGCTGGGGTTCCTTTGGTATCTCAATATTGAGAGGGCCTTTTTCCCCGGCTTCTCTTCTCTTTTTCACTTCTTCAAAAAACTCGTTTAATTTTTTTTGGTACTCAGTCCTTTGCTCATAGTATCTGTTCAGGGCCTTATAATATTTATCCTCAGCATCCTTATACATCCTGTGCCATTTTCTTGCCTCCTCTCCTTTGTATAGCAGGGTTTTCTCACCCCAGTAGCCTTCCGGATAGCAGAGGACTGTATCCTGTTTTTTTAATCTCTTCAGAATTTTTTCATCTTTTAAAATTTCTAAGATTCCCTCCATTTCCTCATTTAAAGTTCTCCAGGCTGCCATGTATCTTGCGGTAATGGGCCAGAAGTAGACAAGGGTTTTTCTGACAGAAATAGCATTGTCCTTTCCAGCGATGAGGTATATAGTATTCTCACTTTGAGGGGTAAATCCTCCCCTCCAACCCTTGCCATCAAACACATTCCAGCTGTAGACAAGCTGCTCCTGAAATACAGGAGCAAGACTTATTGATGGTTGAGATTTTTCCTCTTGTGCTGCTACCGATCCCAGAATAAAGGATAAAGTTAACAGAAAGCTTATACTACCCGAGATGATGCTTTTCAATCTCATGTTCTTGCTCCCTTTGCTTTTAAAATGTAAACAGAAAGTACTAATAAAACCGTAGTATAGATAAGTGAGTAAAGAATATTAAGTAAAAGTGGCTTTATACTACCAACTCTTATTGATTCCATTCCCCTGGAAAGATAAGAGAAAGGAGAGATCCACCTTACAAAGTGAGAGACTATACCAAGAGTTTTTTGAAGATAGCGAAGCCATGAAGAAAGAGCTTCTGAGGGAAGATTGAGAAATATATTCTGGAGGAACCATATAGCAAGAAAAGCAAGAATTATACCTATCAACCATATGACAGAACTTCTTACTCTACCGGTTAAGGAAGAGATAAAAAGACCGAAACTCACCATACAGGAAGCCAGGAATATGGAAACCAGAAATGCTTTTGCCAAAGCTAAGGTGAAACCCAGGTTGGTCAGAACTGACACTCCTAAAAAGTAAAGAGCAAAAAAACACAGAATTATAAGGTAAAGAAGCATATCTGTAATATACTTTCCCAACAAAAAAGAAGAAAAGGAAACAGGACCGTAAAAGAGAATCTCTAAGGTTCCCTGCTCTCTTTCTCTGGAGATAGAAATAGCAGATACTACCACCAGATAAAAGGATATAATAACCACGGAAACAAAAAGAGGGAAATTAAGTGGGTAAGAGGATATAAAGATATTTTCTTCTCTTATTCCCTGAAGAAAGTTCTTCAGGATAAAAGAAGAAATCAAGAAAGATATAAATATTGCCACATAAAATCCCCATCCGTATAAACTTGATATTAGCTCTCTTTTAACGAGAATCTTCATACTATATACAGATAAAGAAATTTCTTTTTCCCTCATCTATTCTTCCTCCCCTTCCGGAAAAAGGCTGACATCATCAGCCGTATCTTTAAAATCTCCCTGCTCAAGATGAATCCTTATCTCCATAATCCCCCTTTTTTTATCCTCAAACTTGATTGGAATTTCACTCCAGGAAAGGATTCCCTTGTTTTTTGCAAGATAGGCATCAGAGTCCCAGAAATGCTCAATAGTTCCTTCAAATAACTTGTTTCCCTTTACATAATTGTCTTCCTCTCCAATTCTCTCCCATAATACAACCTCAATCTTAACAGGAAGTCGAGGAAATTCAGTTATTCCCACCCCTTTGCTATCAACATACCTTATCTCCACAATGATCCCTCTTTTTTTAGATTCAGTAAAGCATATTATTTTAGTTAAATCTGGAATTTTATCTCCTTTTAGAGATATATTAACCTCATTTTCACCCGGTTTTACCTTAATAGTTTTGGTAAATTTAACCCAACCTGGTGGAGGAAAGACTTCTATATTTTGCTTTCCAGGTGGAATACCTGTAAACTGGTAATATTTTGAATGGTATAAAATGGTAGATTTTCCATCTACTCTGATTCTGACTCCCTTGATAGGGTCTCCTGAAAGTTCATCGGTAATTTTTCCTTTAATTATTCCATATTTGGAGACACTGAGTGTAGCAGAAAGGCCGATAGCCAGGGCTATCCCCACAACTATTATTATTGCTGCGTAAAGAATCCTCTTTTTCATCAAGTACCCTCCTTGCCACTTGCTAAAAGAGAGATATTTTTCTGGGTGATAGTGATAAAAGCTTCCTCAAGACTCATTTCCCTTTTTTTTATCCCAAGCACAACCCCTCCTTTGTGGGCAATAGCCGCAGAAATCTCGGCTCTGTAGTCCCTATCAGCTCCTACCTTCAGGGTAAGAATATTTTTTTCCTGGTGAATCTGTTTTACAAAATCAAAAGAATTTAGAGTATCCAGAATCTCTTTTTTTATCTCGACCAGCTCCACTTCCAGCTGTATAAAGTCAGCAAGCTTTCTTCTAAGGTTCTGCATGGTGTCCTCAACTAAAAGTTTTCCTTTGTTGATTATGGCTACCTTGCTACACAGTTTCTCAACCTCAGATAAAAGGTGAGAAGAGATAAAGATAGTCTTTCCTTTCTTATTTTCCTCTTCTATTAGATCCCTCACTTGCTTTATTCCTGTAGGATCCAGTCCGGAAACTGGCTCATCGAGAAGGAGAAGTTGTGGGTCATGGAGGAGAGCTCTGACAAATCCAAGTTTTTGTTGCATTCCTCGTGAAAAAGCACCCAGTTTTTTATTCTTCACCTCCAGAAGGCCCACTGCTGATAGAAGCTGGTCTATTCTTTCTTTTTTATTCTTTACCCTGTAGAGGTCTGCAAAAAAATTTAGATATTCCCCTGCTGTCATATCTTTATAAAGATACTGCTTTTCTGAAACAACTCCTATTTTTTTCTTGATAGAAAGAGGATTTTTGCTTAGAGGTTCTCCCATTATGTAAATCTCGCCTCTGGTTGGTTTCAGGATCCCGAGTAGCATCAAAATAGTTGTGGTTTTTCCAGCTCCATTCGGGCCTAAAAATCCATAGATCTGGCCTGCATCTATCTTAAGATTTAGATTGTCTACAGCTTTAAATCCATTGTACTCTTTCGTTAAATTCGTGGTATGAATCATTGGACCTTTACCCTCCTTGTCCAGTTGTTTAAATTTTGTCTTTATTTTACCACAATAATGTTTTTTGTCTACGAATCCGAGTTTCGAGACTTAATTGAGAACAAGCTTTAAAGTTTAATCAAGACTTTTCCC
>QMQA01000220.1 GCA_003648845.1 Candidatus Aerophobota bacterium | reverse complement strand
GATAACCTCAATTATAGGACCCAATGGTGCAGGAAAGACCACCTTTTTTAATCTTCTCACAGGATTTTATAAACCTGATGAAGGACGAATTTTCTTTAAGGATGAGGATATTACACCACTTCCGGTGCATAAAATCATAAGGAGAGGTATCTCCAGATCTTTCCAGGTGTTGCAACTTTTTGAAAATTTTACTGTAATGGAAAATGTGTGGATTGGCGTTCAAGCTGCGAAAGGCTATGGAAAAGAGCTTTTTTCCAGCAGTGAACTTCAAGATGTAAGAGAGAAAACCGAGGAGATGATTAAAAAAATTGGCTTATCTGATAAAATGAATACTCTTATTAAATATCTCTCTCACGGGGAAAGAAGAATGATAGATGTGATAATATCTCTAACATCTAACCCTGAGCTTTTGCTTTTAGATGAGCCTATGGCAGGACTTGCGAGTGAAGAAAGGTTGAGGATGTCCAATTTTATAAAGAACCTCTCAGAGAATCTAACGATAATAGTAGTTGAGCATGATATGGATGTTGTGTTTTCTATATCAGATAAAATAGCAGTTATGCATCAGGGTGAATTAATAGCGGTTGGTTCTCCAGAAGAAATAAGGCAGAATGAGCAAGTTCAGCAAGCCTATCTGGGGGAGGCAAGATAATGTTAAAAGTGGAAAAAATTAACACCTTTTACGGGGAGGCTCACATTTTATTTGACGTTTCTATAGAAGTAAATAAAGGTGAGACGGTTTGTCTTTTGGGAAGAAATGGTGTCGGGAAAACTACCACCTTAAAGAGCATAATAGGACTTGCACCCCCTCGATCTGGTAAAATTTATTTTAGAGGAGAGGATATTACGGGTTTACCTTCCTATATTGTTGCTAACAAGGACATCGGTTTTGTCCCAGAGGATAGAAGAATTTTTCCAAATCTTACAGTGAGAAGAAATCTTGAGGTGGGAAGAAGAAAAAATGTTAAAGGTGGTTGGGATATTGACACTATCTACCAGCATTTTCCAAAGCTTAAAGAACTGGATTCTCATTATGGAGAAACATTAAGTGGAGGAGAGCTGCAAATGCTGGCAATTGCACGAACATTAATGGGTAATCCTGAACTCCTTTTGCTGGATGAACCCTGCGAGGGACTTGCTCCTTTGATAGTGGAGGAGGTTATAAACATAATAAGAAGCCTTAAGGAGAAAGAATTAAGCATTCTATGGGTGGAACAATATTCTGCGAAAGCCCTGGAGGAATCGGATAGATGTTATGTTATGGATAAGGGCAGGATAGTGTATGAGGGATACGCTAAAGAATTAAGCGAAAATGTAGAGCTCAAGAAAAAATTGTTGGCAATTTGAATTTTCTTCTTAGAAGATATGCGCAAAGGAGCTAAAAAATGCCCTATAAAAAACTGTGGGAAATACCAAGCTATAAAGTTGACCCTCCTAATGAACGTACTCTTCGGGTAATATATTCACCCCAGATAGATAAAGGAATAAAGGATGTCACAGTTTTGATGTCTATCCTTTTTTCTCATGGAGGAAGAAGTGGTCTTCATACTCATACCGTAGATGAGATAATGTATATAATAACAGGTAGAGGGGAAGGAGTGGAAGGGGATGATATTTTTGAAATAGAACCTGGCACCATAATTTATGCTCCAGCAGGAGTGAAACATGAGTGCAGAAATTTCAGTGATGAGACTATGCAGATTCTCTGTATATATGTTCCTTCCCTCTCTAATGAGGTGGTGGGAAGAATTTGTTAAAAATGCAAAGTTACGAGTAAAAAAATAACCATCAGAAAAATTATGAAAGCAATTTTATTGGAGAGACCTTTTAAGGTGAAGCTAAAAAATGTGGATGAGCCTTGTCCTAAGGTAAATGAAGTTTTAATTCATGTTAAGGCAACATGTATATGTGGTTCAGACCTTCATGCCTATAGAGGAACCCATCCTTTCCGTGTACCTCCTGTTATATTGGGACATGAGATGGCAGGGGATTAAAACCTGGAGATCGGGTGGCAGTTGAGCCATGGGTTTATTGTGGAAGGTGTATTTATTGTGTAGAAGGGAAATACAATCTGTGTCTTAGCAAAAAAGGAATGGGCACCAATGAGTGGCAGGGTTCTTTTGCTGAATATGCAGTGGCACCGGAAAAAGCGGTATATAGGCTACCTTCAAATGTTTCCTATGAGGAGGGATTCTGGTTGAGCCTCTTGCTGTGTGTGTACATGTGGTCAAAAAGGCAAAGATAAGTTTAGGAGATGTAGTAGCGGTTTGGAAGCAGGTCCCATTGGGTTGGGAACGCTTACTTGCTATTATGAAGCTGGTGCCAGCAAGGTTTTCACACAGCTATAGAGCTTTTAGCTTCAGGAAGGGTAAATCTTAAAGATTTTGTCACCCATCGTTTTAGCATAGAAGATGCTGAAAAGGCTTTTGAGATTATAGATAAGAGAGAGGAAAAGATAATAAAAGCAATTTTTATTTTTTAAAAGGAGGAAAAGATTGCAGAACGAAACAGTGTGGTCTTTTTGCATTCCTCAGATAATTAAGTTTGGAGAAGGAGCAGTTGAGGAGATTGGATATGAGGTAAAAAGATTAAAAGCTAAGAGTGCTCTTTTAGTCACAGATCCAGGGATTGTAAAAGCAGGGATATGTGAGAAAGTGGAAAATATACTTAGAGTTTCTCAAATAGAAGTGGAGGTATGGGATAAGGTGGAACCGGAACCATCCATTGAGGTCTTCAGAAATTGCTATAATTTTGCTAAAGATAAGGAATTTGAGGTGATAATTGGTCTTGGTGGCGGAAGTTCAATGGATGTTGGGAAAGCAGTAAGTATGTTTCTAAAATACGGAGGAAAACCCCTTGATTACATTGCTCCTCCCACGGGCAAAGGAAAAAAATATCCCGGTCCAGGTATTCCCATGATAGCTGTTCCTACAACCTCCGGTACAGGCTCTGAGGTATCCCCCGCAGCTGTAATATCTTTACCGGAGAAAAAACTGAAGGTAGGAATTTCTGATAATTACCAAAGGCCTGATGTAGCCATTGTAGATCCCCTTCTTACTGTTAATATGCCTCCAGGGGTAACTGCGGCCTCGGGTATGGACGCCTTATCTCATGCTATTGAAGCTTATACTACACGAAGATATGATCAGAGACCAAAACTTTCCACTCCTGAGGAAAGACCTGTGTACAACGGAGCAACTCCTTTCACTGATATTTTTGCCATAGAATCCATTAAACTTGTTAGTAAGTATCTCCGCAGAGCAGTAAATAACGGATATGACATAGAGGCAAGAAGAGGAATGAGCCTGGCTTCTCTTTTAGCCGGTATTTCATTTACCAATGCTGGTTTAACTGCAGTTCATGCAATGGCTCTTGCTTTCGGAGGAGAGTTTTCAACCGCCCATGGTGTTACAATTGCTCTGCTTTTACCTTATGTAATCCAATTTAATGCTGCCGCTGATCCTTTAAGATTTGCTCATATTGCCAGGCTTATGGGCGAAAATGTTGAGGGGCTTTCTGTAAAGGAAGCAGCAAACAAAGCTGCTCTGGCAGTAAGAGAGCTTGCTTTGGAT
>QMQA01000219.1 GCA_003648845.1 Candidatus Aerophobota bacterium | reverse complement strand
TGAAGATGTGGGAAGGTTTGCCCTCTTGAATAAATCAGAAATAAAAATACCGGAAAGAAGAGCTGCAGCGAAAACAGCTATCAAAATTATGATAAATTTTTTCCTCATCTATTTTCCACCTCACCTGTGGTAGCCAAGCTAAAGTAAATCTGGGGTAGAGAACCTGGTGGAAAATCCTGAAAACTATCAAGTCCAATTGAAGATAAATATTCTTCTTCCAGATTAACATTTTGAGGAGGAATGACCTTACCCACCAGGTTCCCTATCATAACCCCTATAATTAAAGCGGCAGCAACTGCCGCCGGTAAAATGAGGTAAGCTACTCGTCTTAGAAAATGAGGTGCAGTTTCTCTTTTTTCTGCAAAGCGTATCCTTCTCCACAGATTAGCTTCAAATTCTTCAGAGGGTACAAGGCGCCTTTCACTCTTTAAAATATAAGAGGTTTTGTTGAGTAAATCTGCCTCTTTTTTGCATTTGGCACATTTTAAAAGATGCCTTTTTACTAAAAGTTCCTGTTCTTTATCAAGCTCACCATCTATGTAAGCTACCAATTTTCGTCTTATTTTTTTACACTTCATTTTGTTTTACCCTGTTTATATAAACACATAATTTTTTAAAAACCCCCGTTATATTTTCCACTTGTTAGATAAGGGGCGAGTTTCTCTTTTAAGTTATTCCTTGCCCAATAAAGAAGTCGCTCAACGCTTTTTATCGAACAGCCTAAGATTTTTGAGATTTCCTTGTAAGATAATCCTTCGTATATTTGGAGGATAGTGGCAATTCTTTGCCTGGTAGGTAAAGAATCAATTGCTTTTCTTATTAATGTACTTTTTTCTCTTTCTTCTAAAACATCCTGGGGAGAAGGAGAGGGATCGGCAATTTTCTCCAGTAACTCCTCCTCTTTTCCCTCCTCTGTCAAAATAGATTTGCTCAGTGAAACAGTGTGAAACTTTGTTTTTTCTCTTATTGTGTTAAGGCAAAGATTGGTAGTAATCTTGTATAACCAGGTAGTAAATTTTGCCCTGGCTTCGTATTTTTCCCTTGCCTGGTAAACTCTTAAGAAAACCTCTATAGCCAGATCTTCTGCCTCCTCTTTATCACCAATAAATTGATAGATAATATTTACAATTTTCTCTTTGTACTTTTCCACGAGCTTTTCAAAAGAGGATGTATCTCCACTTTTGAATTTAAGCATTAAACGGGAATCTGGATCCAGCATCTTTTTCTCTTTTTACCTTTTATATAGTAAACCCACACTTTCAGAAAAACCCCCGTTTTATCAAAAATTGCAGTACCGCTGCCTTCTATAAACTCATCACATTTTGTTATATATTTTATCAGGGTCAAAGGAAATTGAAAGCTGGGGCAAATTTTTAGGGTATATTAGATGAAGGATATATACTTTTTAACTCTGGTTAAAAGAGAATTTCGCAGTGCTTTTTCTCTATTCAATAAATTTTACCAGCTTATTAACTGGCTTTCGTTTCCTCTTTCCAAGATCAATTTTCTCATCCGGATATCCAACCGGCAAAATAGCTACTGCTTTAAACTCGCTTGAGATACCAAGCACACTGTTTAAAAAAGACATATCGGGTGGAGTATAGGTGAGGGAGGCAAGTCCTTCCTCCTCAATTTTCAATATCATATAACCGATGCTAATCCATACCGACTCTACCCCGTATGGTTCCCCCTCTTTCACAAATACCACAATCAAATAGGGAGCCTCTGTGAGAAAAGGTTTAACGGGTGATAGGTTAAAAAAAGATAAAGATTTTTTTAAATCATTATTTATTCGGGCATAAAAGTTGCGCTCACATCTTTCACACTCCCGGCGAATCTCTTCTTTTAAGCTGGGATTACTTACGGCAACGAAAAACCATGGCTGTCGATTTAATCCAGAAGGTGCAAAGCTGGCTGCTTCTATTATTCTCAAGATAAGCTGCCTGGATAAAGGTGTCGTCTTATACTTCCTTATGCTCCTGCGTTTTTTCATAAGCTCCAGTATTCTCATATTTTGTCCTTTTCACCTTGATTATCTTTTTTAATTTTTTTCTTACACCTTAAAAGTAAAGCTAACGGTGATTTCCGGTTCAACTCCCAATTAAAGGCTTTCGCCCCCCAGACTCATTTTATTGCTGCAAGAACTCCTGTCAATATCGCATATTAACTCAGGTATTGCTGAGAAACCCTGCAAAACCATCAATGGATTTTTGCGCAAAGAATGCACTCACACATAGTATGGTCCACAGGGAAATAAAATGAGGAGAGAAGGTCAGATGGTTCTTTGAATAAGTGGGGTAAACTTTTCCAGGATGACAGTTAATCTGATATAACCGGTTTTCATCCACGGGGAGCAGGTGTCACATAACCTCCCGCACCTACCCATCCAAAGACTTTCAGAAAAACCTCTTTGGTCAGGTTATCAAATTTGTCAGCAGGCCCTATGCACCCTTTCAGATGGACTTGAGTGGCCTGTCCCCCCGACATGGGAAAGATCATGCATAAAACAACTCCAACTTTTCCCTCATGGCGAAAAGCGATAAAACGAGCGTCTGCCCCTGGCCACATAGCTGAAACAAATTTGTGCAGCTCATCTTCAACCACAATATCTACCTGCGGATAGGAACCGGTAAGAAGATGGATGCCTTCTATGATTCCATCGTTAAGAGTCACTGTTCCAAAAACTACAGAATAATAAATGTATAGATTCGCCTCACCATCAGGGGATATGATTTTCAGACCTCCATAGTATCCTGAGGGGTCCTGCATAACCTCTTCCTTCCAGTCAGGAGGCCGGATGAGTTTCAGCATAAAAATTGTGGGATGGCCAACATGAACCCAATTAGAAGGTGGAGTCATCTGAGGAAGTGGTGGAGGATTTGCCCCCCGAGCCAGGTTTCTCAAGATTTTAATCCCTTCTGAGCCATCTCCGGTTTGCCGGGTAGTCTGAGGTTGTTGAGTTTGCCGGGGAGTAGTTGTTTGTCCGGTATCAGCAAGGGTAATACTGTTAAATATCTTCTCCATTACAGGAGAAAAATTGGGATACTGTTCTTTTACAATCCCGGAGCCTACCATAAGTTTTGCCTGGTTGTTCTGGTGTAAGACCAGTAAGGTAAAAACCCAGACCTTTCCCTGAGAGGTTGCCTCTCCCTCAACTCTTAAGGCGTCAATGGAGTTAATTTTAACCTCGCTTCTTGATGTTACGATGTAGTTTTGCCATTGCTGTTTTAACTGGGATTCCACATTTTGCAGGTAAGTCTGAGGATCAATATTCTGAGTTATCCTACACATAGTTACCCAGGCAAGGTTCTGAGGTTCATTTACATTTACTGCTCCTTGCTGTTCCTGAACTTTCCATCCTTTAGGATAATCAAAAGAAAATTTATACTGCTCGCTTGTGTATTTCTGAGTCTGAGTAGCCTCGCTGGTAGTAGTTGGCGGTTGCAGTGGCCGAAAAGGGGGACTGAGCTGGGATAAAACAGTGCCTGGAATGAAGGTTAAAAACAAACTAACCATACCAGCTATAAATTTTTTCTTCATGCTTTGCTCCTATAAACTGGTTATGTAAAGTCTTTTC
>QMQA01000218.1 GCA_003648845.1 Candidatus Aerophobota bacterium | reverse complement strand
GGGAGTTGATAGCCTACCTATGAGGGATTGAAACTAATGTTTAGCCTCATTGTTTGTCACCTCCCTTGTGAAGGTTGATAGCCTACCTATGAGGGATTGAAACAAGTAATAAACGCCAAATCTATTAACTCTTGCATAATGTTGATAGCCTACCTATGAGGGATTGAAACAAGTCACTTGAGCCATATATCCCAATGTCTCATCTCGGTTGATAGCCTACCTATGAGGGATTGAAACTCACCTCACCTAAGCTCTCAGCCATTTCTGGGTCAAGTTGAGAGCCTACCTATGAGGGATTGAAACTTGCTCTTAACTCCTCTTTTTTGAGGGCAAGGCTAAGCCCATGTTTGCCACTTAAAGGGCAATTTTTAGGGTAATTTCGTATTGGCAATTTGTATTTTATGGCAGGAAAATCTCTATAATGCTCTACAGAAAATAGTTTTAAGATTATACGTTGATGTTCTTTGAAAACTTGGAAAGGTAAAATCAGCTACCTTGTAGTGGCAAATTTATCTGACAATTTTTCCCATATGTGAAAGATTGTAAAATCTTACCGGGATAAAAAGGGAAGATCAAGATAAAAGATAGTTGCCAACTTAGGTCAGGTAGAAAAATTAGGTGATGAGCTTGACAAGCTGGTGGAGAAACTTAGATGTTACTGCAAGAAAAACTTCTTCCTCCCGGAAAAGATAAGGGCAGAGACAACACCTATCTTAAGGACTCATCCTTCTTGCCCGCACCTTGTGGGATAGAATAGGGATGCCAGATATTCTCTCACCTTTCCTAAAAAAGCATAAGGTGGATTTTAACCTGGAGGAAAAGATCTTTCTCCTGGTGGCAAACCGCCTGCATGACCCAAAATCAGAACATGGGACGGCAAGGTGGCTGGAGAAAACGGGCAATCTTCATTGCAGAATAGGTGTAAGCAGGTTCTTGAGAGGATAATGCAAAAGATGAAAGGCTACCGGTACTTCAGCTATCATATTCCTCTTTTCCCTCAAGATGCCATTGAAAAAGCAGAGACAATTGGTATAGCTTGTCTTAACATTAAAGGAGAAGCCCACAGGATTGTATCTCGAGGGGGAAGGGATGCAAGAAGGGTTTTATCTGCTCTTGGAGTAAAGGATCTTAATCCTTGATGTAAGAACTGAAGCGGTTCTTGGCAGTTTGTAGTGCCAAATGGAAAATTTTATCCTTTATTCTGTGTGTAAAGGGTCCCTCTGGTAACAATTTCCTGGCCTATTTACTGTTTGCCTTGATTTTTCTTCAATTTTCTCTTATAATACCATGATGAAAACACCCTCACATAAACTCAAAAGAGAATCTAAAATGAATGATGAAATAATGACCATCAAAGGCCTCTCCTCTTATCTCAAAATCAATGAGAAAACCCTCTATAAACTCGCAAAACAAGGTAGACTGCCAGGTGTCAAAATCGGTGGGATGTAGAGATTTAAGAAAGAAGCTATTGATAAGTGGATGATGAATGCTGGTAAGAGAAGTTATGGAGGTAAAAAATGATTTTGATTAAGGATATCATAAAACCCAGGAGTGAGATTTTAGAGGGCGAGTTTCAGGGAGTAATCCAGTCCCATAAAGCAGATAGTGAAGAGGCACGTCTTGAAAGTAATGCTCAAGAATTGTTCAAAGTAACCTATTTATCATCAGCACTTAAAAGGGCGTTGGAAAGAGTAAACGAAAAACTTACAGGTGACTCCAATTAAGGAGCATTTTTACTTGTTGGACCCTACGGTGCAGGAAAGACTCACGGGCTTATAACTTTATACCATATTTTAAGGGAGCCTAAAATTGCGAATAGCTGGTTAAGGAATTGGAAGATTGACATTGCGCTACCGCCTTCTACTAAAACTTGCATAGTTTCCACCAGAAGATATGATGTGGATTTTCTCTGGGAGCCAATATTTTCTAAGTTAGGAAGAAGTGACATTTTGGACAAAATCAAACGTTTTCCCACGGTGGATCAAATCGAAGATATTGTTGGTGACGAGACTTGTGCCATTTTTATTGACGAGATAGAAAACTGGTATGGATCATTTGACCCTGAAAAGCAGGCTGACTTGATTGAAAGAAACGAAACCTTTTTAGAGCACCTTTTTGAGGTTGCCAATGATCCGAATAGAAAGCTTTTTGTATTTTTGACCTTTCTCGAAGAAAAAGAAGGTTTAAAAAAATCTTTAACCGGACAAAACCGGTAAGGATTGATGTGAGCGTTACTGAAGACAGAGAAAAAATTGTCTTACATCGTCTCTTTGAAGACTCTGATAAAAAAGATTTAGACAAGATAGAGCAAATTGTGCAATGCTATATGGAAAAATATACTGAGCCTATAAGAATTGAAAATCCTTATAAGTATAAACAAAGGATGGCTGAAACATATCCCTTCCACCCCTTGCTTCTGGAAACCTTAACACAGATTTATGAAGCTGCCACCGAAAGACAGGATATACGAGGGATGATGAATGTTCTGGCTGAGATGGTAAAGGAAAATTATGACAAGAGAGACCTTCTTTTAATCTGCGATCTGGATGAAAGATTTTCTTTTTCTGTTCCAGAGGGTAAGAAGAAAAGGTTGTGAGAATCTTTTGGCGGTTCTCGGTTTATTCCTATGGATAAGACCGATCTTTCAGAGTTTGTTCAGGATGGTTATGTGATAGATTTTTCAGGCTACTATCTTATTAAATCTCGCTATGTCTGGCCTGTACCAGGGAAATATAATATTTATCTCCATGGTGGAGTAAGCCTTATGGAGTGCCTTGTTCCAGTAATAGAGGTGGAAAGATGAAAACACTTGAGCAGTTAAATCTAAAAGAAAATGAGAAAAAGGCTCTGACAGAACTAAAGGAGAGAATTCTTAAAAAATTTCCCGATGCAGAGATTATTCTTTATGGATCAAAGGTAAGAGGGGATGCAGATGAAGAATCGGATATTGATGTTCTGGTTTTGCTAAGAGAAAAAGTTAATACTTCAATAGAAGAAGAAATTTTTAACTTATCCTATAATATAGAACTCGAATATGATGTGGTCTTCGGAATTCTTGTTCATGAAAAAGATTTCTGGAGTTCAGAACTGGCCCATGCTATGCCTCTTCACTGGAACATAGATAAAGAAGGAATTCCGATATGAAAGAAACAACAAAAACTCTCATTAGGTACAGGTTAGAAAGGGCAAGAGAAACTCTGGAGAGTGCTAAAATACTTTTTGAAAACTCAAAATTATATTCAGCAGTAAACAGAATATATTATGCTATGTTCTATTCGGTAAATGCTCTTCTCCTATCAAAAAATCTTTCCTCTTCTAAGCACAGTGGAGTAAAGGCTTTATTCGGTAGAGAATTTGTTAATAAAGGCCTGGTAGATAGAGAATCAGGCAGATTTTATTCAAAAATGTTTGAAATAAGACAAAAGAGTGATTACGAAGACCTGGTAAAATTCAATAAAGAAGATGTTACAGAATGGTTAAAGAAGACAGAAGATTTTGTAAGCGAGATTGAAAAAGTAATTTCAAATATTATAGAGGAGCAGAAATGAGGAAACCCATTCAGCTTAAAATTAGAACCCCTCTATGGACAGG
>QMQA01000217.1 GCA_003648845.1 Candidatus Aerophobota bacterium | reverse complement strand
GCTATAGAGTCAACAGAAAAAGGGTACAGCGACTTATGAGGCTCATGGGGATAGAAGCTATTTACCCTAAAAGGAATCTCAGTAGGCCTCACCCTGGCCACAAGATATACCCGTATCTTCTCAGGAACCAGAAAATACAGGAAGTTAACCAGGTGTGGAGCACTGATATCACCTACATCAGGATGAAACATGGATGGTTGTACTTAGTGGTCATTATGGACTGGATGAGCCGCTTCGTTCTTTCTTTTAAACTTTCCACTACCTTAGAGGTTGATTTCTGCATCCAGGCACTTCAGGAGGCACTGAAAGTGGGAACTCCCAGGATCTTCAACTCTGATCAAGGCTCTCAGTTCACCAGCCTAGCCTTTCTGAAACACTTAGAGGAGAAGGGTATCCAGATCAGTATGGATGGGAGAGGAAGAGCAATGGACAATGCCTTCACCGAAAGGCTGTGGAGATCGCTAAAGTATGAGGAAGTGTACATCAATGATTATGAAACTGTTCGTGATGCGAAAGAGGGGATCAAAAGGTATATCAGCTTTTACAACCGAGAGAGGCCGCATCAGTCACTGGGTTATAGAACACCTGCTGAGGTATATTTTGCTGAGAAAGAGCAAAGTGGGAAAGTGGATCGTAAATATGACAAAATACTGTCCGACTAATGGGGTCCACCCCAGATTGATACTCCAAGGACATATCGTCTTGAAAGACTGCCCCGTGCTTTTTCCTGGGAAACAGTGAATAAACTTTTGCTTTCCATTGATCGAAGTAGTGCCCATGGTATCCGTGATTACACCATATTGTATCTTATGGCAACGTATGGGCTGCGAGCCTCTGAAATTACCTCCCTTACCTTAGACGATATTAATTGGAAAAGTGGATTAATTCAAATACCACGACAAAAAATAGGTTCCCAGCTTATCCTTCCTCTTACCCGTGCTACAGGAGAAGTCTTGATTCGATATTTGAAAAAAGGTCGGCCTGCAACACCTTATCGAGAGCTTTTCCTTCGTATACGAGCTCCCTCAGGACCCCTAAAACCTACTTGCATTCATGATATTTTGGAATCTCGGATACGCTTAAGCGGTCTTGATATCAGGTGGAATGGAACGCATTGTCTCAGGCACTCCTTTGCCGTGCATCTACTTCGCCAAGGCTCATCACTCAAAGCTATTGGGGGTATTCTTGGGCATCGAGATGTCGAGAGTACATGCGTTTATTTGCGTTTGGCTGTTGATGATCTACGGGAAGTAGCTCTCCCTGTCCCGGAAGAAAGGCTAACTGATATTCCGAAGGATATCAAGTTAAAAGACTATAACCTACCCAAAAAAGACAAAAAGGCAACTGCCTGCCTGCAGATCACCTCATCCTATTCTTTGCGAAGTTTTCTTGCAGAGGATATTCGAGGCTACATTCAACTTAAAAGATCGCTGGGCAGAGCTTATCGGATGGAGACCAAAACAGTTTACTCATTTGATGCTCTGTTAGCAGAGGATTATCCAAGGAGAACAGAACTTACCCCCGAGATGTTTAGCCACTGGTGCTCCCGTCTTTTTCATCTTAGTCCAACGGTACGGCGTAGAAGGATGCAGGTGATACGCAATTTTTGCCTGTACCGCGCTAGGTCTTATCCTGAAACTTTTATTCCAGATCCTCTCACCTTTCCCAAAGCGCAGCAACCCATTACCCCCTACATCTTTTCCAAATCCGAGATAACCCGATTAATAACTGCTGCAGGATCCCTGCATCCTTATGAGCGCCTGCCCCTGCGAGCACACACATTGCGCCTTGCCCTTCTACTCCTTTCTACCACTGGTCTTCGCCGTGGAGAACTTCTAGGTTTAAAACTGGGTGATTTTAACTCAAATGAAAGGACTTTGCTCATTCAAAATACCAAATTCCATAAATCTAGAATCGTTCCCCTCTCATCCTCTGTTGCAGAGGAGGTTTACACCTATCTGTCTTTACGCTGTAAAGGAAGGCTGCCCATGGATACTGCCTCTCCCCTCATACTGAATAGCTGTTCCAGCAGGGCTTATACAGGTGTTGGGCTTGGCGATAATTTTTCTACCCTGTGCAGGGTACTTAAAATTTTCACTCGAGAAGGCAGAACTCCTCGCATTCATGATTTTCGTCATACATTTGCTGTCAGGGTCCTGCAACGTTGGTATCAAAAAGGAGAAGATGTACAGGTTAAGCTGCCTCTGTTATCTACATATATGGGGCATGTGTCCATCGTCTCAACTTACTATTATCTCCAATTTATTGAGGAGATCAGCTTACAGGCATCTACACGGTTTTATGAGAACTTTGGGAAACAATTGCGAAAAATCCACAAGGAGGGATGAACAATGAAAACTTTACAAGCTAATATTCTTGGAATAGCATTAAAGGACTTTTTTTATAACTACCTTCCTGGGCTGCGGGGGATGAGTCCCCATACTATCCTCAATTATCGGGACAGTTTAAAGCTTTTCCTGCGATTTCTAATCCAAAAAAAGAATATCTCTGTTTCAGAACTTACCATTGAGGGGATAGGACCAAATGAAGTGATAGGTTTTCTTAACTACTTAGAAAAAACTCGTGGTAATAGCGCCAGCACACGTAATATTCGTCTTTCGGCACTTCACAGTTTCTTTCGCTACCTTGCTCATCAATATCCGGAACATCTCAATCTATCTCAACGTATTTTAAACATCCCTTTCAAACGAACAAGCACACAAGCTATTGAATATCTGGAATTCGAGGAGGTAACGGCACTGCTCAAATCTGTTGACCGGGGTAAACTCAACGGGCGACGAGACTACGCTCTTTTATTGTTTATGTTTAATACCGGTGCGAGAGTGCAAGAAATAGTTGATTTAAAGGCTAAAGATTTGCAGCTATCAAAGCCTTTTATGGTCCATATTTTTGGGAAAGGCCGCAAAGAACGTATCTGCCCTATCTGGCCTGAGACCGCTGGTGTATTGCGTGAATACCTTAAAGAACAGGGGATGGATTTTAGAGAGTCCCTACCTATCTTCTTGAATCATCTGGGGAAACCACTTACCAGATTTGGGATCGGATATATACTTAAGAAATATTTACATAAAGCTGCGAAAATACGGGCCTCTCTTAAAAACAAACGACTTCATCCTCATAGTATGAGACATAGCACGGCAGTACACCTTCTCAAATCAGGCGTTGATCTTGCCACAATTGCTAACTGGTTAGGACATAATAGTGTAAATACTACCAACAAATATGCCACTATGGATTTGGAGATGAAACAAAAAGCTCTCGCAAAGGCAAAACCTTTAGGAGACAAAATCAGTCCAGAATTTTCGTGGAGAGAAAATTCTGACATTTTAGTTTGGCTGGAATCTTTGTAGCCTCACAAGAAAAGTTGCATTAAAAAATAATGTTGAGTCTTTTGGTAGAAATAATAGGTTTAAAAGAAAAATAGAAGAAGTCTCAACATTAATGAACTCTTAACATAAATCAATGATCAAAAGGTCAACTTTTTTCAAAGGTAAAAGAAGGGTATTACATTGCCCCGGCTGCTTTTCTTTCAAGTACTCATTAACAAGGTGCTGAGCGAGGATAAATCTTACAGTGAAT
>QMQA01000216.1 GCA_003648845.1 Candidatus Aerophobota bacterium | reverse complement strand
GAGGGATCTGTATCAATGACACGGTTATTCATTTTGATAACAAGTATCTACCTTTCGGTGGTAAAGGAGAAAGCGGGCTTGGGAGATACCATGGCAGGGCTTCTTTTGACACATTCACTTACCGTCAATCTATTATGATAAGGAACAACAAAAGAGAAATTGGCCTCAGATATCCTCCGTTTAAAGATAGATTGAAAGTTCTCAGGAGATTTATTTAAGGCCTTTTCATGCCTTTGCCATAAGCTGTTTGAACTTACCCATGAGAAACCTGAACCATTTCATCTTGCTGCATATTGTAATAACTGTGAGTATAAATATCACGAGACTGATGGGCCTTGTAAAGAATGGTATAAGGCTCCCGTTTGACAGGATCAGGGCTCTCCTTAAGTTTTTGTCTAGTATGTTACCCAGAATAATTCCCAGTACCATGGGAGCCACAGGATATTCCATTTCTCTCATGAGGTAACCAAGAATGCCAAAGAAAATCATGACCCCAACATCGAAATACCTTCCCTGAATAGCATACGAGCCTATAACACACAGTACGAATACCACTGGCATGAGTTTCTGTCTGGGTATAAGGAGTATTCTAACAAGTACCTTGACAAGTGAAAGACCCAGCACAAACATTGCAAAGGTTGCAAGCATTACCATCGCTACAACCTGGAAAACAAACTCCGGGAACTCCATCATAATCAGTGGACCCGGTCTTACCCCGTGGATGAACATTGCGGCAAGGAGTACAGCCGCTGGTGCAGAACCTGGAATTGCAAGGGATAACACTGGTATCATGGCTCCTGCTACACATGCATTATTCCCGGTTTCTGCTGCGATGAGTCCCTCGACACTTCCCTTTCCAAACTTTTCTTTTTCTTTACTGGAGTTTCTGGCAAAGTCATAGGAGACCCAGGCAGCTATATCCTCTCCAACTCCAGGTACCGCTCCGATAAATGTGCCAATAATCCCTGAGCGTATAATGGTAACCCAGTATCTTTTTATATCGCTGAGCCTGGGTATTACCCTTCCGACCTTTGCTTTTATAACTTCAAGTTTTGTGTATTTCATTACCATTATTATCTCTGCGAAACCGAATGCCCCTACCATGGCAGGGATCAGTGCTATTCCACCTGACATTTTAACACTACCGAACGAAAATCTTATGTATGCATGTATTCCTTCCATGCCAATCATTGCGACAAAAAGTCCGAGAAATCCAGATATCCATCCTTTTAACGGGTCCTTTGGCGCGGTAAGATTTCCACTTATCACGATACCAAAGATTGCAAGCCAGAAGTATTCGTAGGATTGAAACTTGAGGGCAAAATTACCTATCAAAGGGGTAAAGAATGCAAGTAAGATCATGCCAATTATAGAACCGAGGAATGAACCGGTTGTGGCAATACCTATTGCCTGTCCTGCTTTTCCCTGTCGTGCAAGAGGGTAACCATCAACAGCAGTAGCTGCATTGGCGGGTGTGCCGGGTATATTCAGCAGAATTGCACTTCTACTGCCCCCATAAATGGCTCCTATATACATACATATGAGTATTAGGATTGCGTTACTGGAAGCCATTTTGAATGTTAACGTTGTCATCAGAGCAACACCCATTGTTGCGGTGAGCCCTGGTAACATTCCAACTATTATGCCGAGCTGGGTTGCCCAGAAGACATCGAAGATTATTTTCGGTTTCATGAACATCACTATGGCTTCACCAAACATTCTTAAACCTTCGAGCATTTAGACCTCCAGGTCGATAATTACACTGTTTTATACCTCTGCCGATTTTATTGTCATGGGAGATTCACCAGAAATGCGTATCTGAAAATAGCTGCAATTACTCCTGATGTAAGAATTGCCTGAACAAAGGCAAACATTGGGGTTTTGTACTGTTTGAAAAAACTTTCCCCACGTCTGTATTCGAACACAAAAACAAATACTAAAACATAGAGAAACGTGGAGAGAAGATAGGGTATTTTACCGAGAAGTCCGACCCCATAAATCAGGCTAAGTGCAATTGTAATGAATATTCGTTTCGTTGAAGGTGATTTAAAAAACTCTTTTATACTACTACCCGTTATGCCAAGGCGGTGCCCCCTCTTGATGATACTTCTTACAAGCATTATGATGCTCATCAAAATGATGGTAGCACCGATAAACCCCGGGACTATGCCTGGTGCAGAGTAAGGATTTGCTCCCATCTCTCTGAATGTGGGCATTTTTGCCGAGAGGTAAACTACAGCACTTCCAAAGAGAATTAGTACGATTGCACTGACGAAATCCGCCTTTGGCATCTTTGCTTCTTCCATCTTTAAGTCTCCCGAACTGGTGTGCTTTCTTGTCAGAAGATCATTCCTTTTTGAACTGGGTAATTATCTGTTCAGAAAATCCTGTAATGATACAAATAGAGGGTACCCTCAGGCACCCTCTATTTTTTGATTTTTTAATTAAGGTCTTGGGATTCCTATTTCTTCAGGATTTATTACTGCCTGGCCGGCATCATACTTTAACCATGCATCTATCTGAACCATTGGAAATGCTTTGCGGTAGGCTTCATCACCCCAGCTTGGATCAAATACCGCTCCTCTTTCTGAAGCAAAATCTTTTATTTTCTGGGATTTTTTAATCACCGTATCCCAAAGGTTTCCAAGGGTAGAAATGACCTCGTCAGGTACCCCTTTGGGAACAAAAATTCCGAAATAGATAGGAGCAACCTTGAAATCCGGAATCCATTTTGTGATTGGTGGTATGGTACCGTAGTCTTTCAACTCAAGTGGTTTTTCGGTCAGTACTGCCAATGCCCTGAGTTTGCCTGCCCTTAACATGTCCACTTCCTCTACCGAAAGCTGAGTTACAACCTCAGTTTCTCCTGCAACGCATGCGATTACAGCGGGGTTTCCTCCATCATAGGTTACATGCTTGTATTCAATTCCTGCATACTTTTTGATAAGCTCTATTGCCGTATGCCCGGCACTGTTTACACCTGCCGTGGCTACTGTAATCTGGCCTGGTTTTTCTTTGAAAGCCTTGAGAAGATCATCAAAAGTTTTGTATGGAGTGTTTACATTCACCGCAACAACCTGTGCCATAGCTACATTGAGGAAAAGATGCCAGTCATCGAGAGTTGTGTCCAAAAGCCCCTGAACCTTATAGGTACCGAGGTCTTTTACAGCCCCTGCTGTCCATGTATACCCATCCCTCGGCGCATCCAAACAGCTCTTTGTACCGACTGAGCCAGAGGCACCTGGCTGGTTTACAATTACGATTTTCTGTCCCAGAGGTCCCTCAAGCTCTCCAGCTGTTACCCTTGTTGACTGATCTGTAGAACCACCTGCTGCCCATGGAACGATGATTGTTATCGGTTTTTTGGGTTTCCATACTCCCTCAACAGCCTCTTTTTTCTCTGCAAGCGCCATGCTGGCAATAAAGGTAAATGCCAGTACCACTATCAGTATTTTTTTCATTCTAACCTCCTGTTATTTAATTTTGGTGCAGGACGGTGCACGATAATGATATCATAATTTTAGAAAATAAGTCAACAATAAATAGCTTATTGCATTTTTTCACCTGAGTTTTACCTAATTAAATCTGGATATATAAGAT
>QMQA01000215.1 GCA_003648845.1 Candidatus Aerophobota bacterium | reverse complement strand
GGGTTAAGAGATATTATATCTCAGATAGAAAAGCACTCTATCTTACAAAGCTGCTTTGTGAAAAATTTATTCAAGAGTACGGAAGTTGCAAGTGTAAAGATATTCAGATGAAACTTTTTGGACGTAGTTTTGATTTCTGCGACGACGAAGATAGAAGAGCCTTTGAAGAAGCAGGGGGGTACAGGGAGAAGTGTCCTTTAGTTGTAGCCAAAGCCTGCAGATGGACTGCAAAAGTTATCTGGGATGAGATTCATAACTTTCTTTAATCAGAAATTCAGGCAGAGTAATAGTATCTTTTTTTATTGTAGGTTCTAAAGTTTATCAGGTTCTTTTCCTGCAAAGCTTGTATGTATTTAATTGCCTCATTTTGGTGTATTCCTAAAGACCTTGAGAGATCATTTAGAGTAACAGGCCTTCTTTTTACTATGGTTAATATAGTTTCTTCTATATCTTTTCTGTAGAGTCTTTGCTGAAATTTTTTAAATCCAGGAATAATTTCACACCTTTCCCCTAAAATACTCTGTGCTTTTTTTAAGAAAGATAAGCTAACCGGATGGGCAAATTCTTCTGCTGGAGGACGCACAGGTGTATTAAGCTGAATTTTGTCAAGTTTTATTTCGTTAATAATCTGGGCCATTTTTTCTATTTGTTCTGGAGAATCGTTTATCTTTTTAACCAGCATAATCTCAAGCCATATTTTTCCTTTAAACTTTTGGCTAAAAGATTGTAGTCCACCAATCACTTTATCTAAAGTCAAAGAAGGATAAGGTCTGTTTATCTTTTTAAAAGTTTCCTCATCCGGAGCATCCAGAGAAGGGATTATCAGGTCTGCATGTTGTAGCTCTTCCTGCAGTCTGGGAGAGTAAAGCAAAGTTCCATTAGTCAGTACAGCTACAGGAATGGGGGTAATTTTTTTAATTTTTTCAATTATGTCGCCTATCCTTATATTAAGGGTGGGTTCACCTGAGCCTGAGAATGTTATATAATCTATTTTTTGATTTTTCTTATGGATAATTATCTTTTCTATTTCCCTTAAAATACTGTCTGCAGCGATGTATTCTTTTCTTTTTACCGTTTTGTTGGTGGTTCTTCCCAGCTGACAATAAACACAGTCAAGACTGCAGGTTTTAAAAGGAATTACATCCACTCCCAGGGAAAAACCCAACCTTCTTGAAGGTACAGGACCAAATATCTGACTCATCACCTGATTCCTAAAATTTGTGATATTTCCTGCCAGATTTTTTTAACCTCAATGCTGGATTTATTAGAGGAATACTCTGTTAAAGGTACTCCCTCTACTATAGCCTGTATGAAACTTATGTCAAAGGGAATTTTCCCTACTACATTTATTCCTCTACGTTCACACTCTGTTTGTATTTTTTCTGTATTATCTTCATTTATATCAAATTTGTTTATACAAACTATCCAGGGTATCCCAAAATGATCGCATACTCCTCCAACTCTTTCCAGATCAGTTATTCCTGAAAGGGTGGGTTCTGTCACTACAAGAGCAAGATCTACCCCGGTTAAAGAAGCAATTACCGGACAGCCTATCCCGGGAGACCCATCAATCAAGATAAGTTCCAGCCCTTTTTTCCTGGCAATATCCTGGGCTATGTTTCTAACCCGGGTTACCAGTTTTCCGGAATTTCCCTCTCCAATTCCCAGCCTGGCATGAATTAAGGGTCCATAAGTAGTTTCTGATATATATACCCAGCCTGTCAGCTTTTCTTCCATTCTGATAGCACCTGCGGGACATATGTGGGCACAGAGAGAGCATCCTTCACAGGATAAGGAATCTACAGTAAGATTTTTAATTGCCTCAAATTTGCAAACCTTTTCACATTCTCCACATTGATTGCACTTTTCTTTATCAATTATAGCAAATTTTCCCCCTTTAAAGTTGAGAGATTTTTTAACTTCGGGACTTAAAAGTAAGTGAAGATTAGCTGCATCTACATCACAGTCGGCCAGAATTTTACTTTTTGCAAGGTGAGCGAAAGATGCTACAATGCTTGTCTTTCCTGTTCCTCCCTTACCACTTATAACTGTTATTGTCTTCACTTTTTTACTTTCTCTTTTATATGGAAGAAAAGCTGAGCGAATTTGTCCTTCCAGTTATGATCGTAATTGACCAGAGGCTCTCCTTTAGAATAAGCTCTGGCAATTTTTCTATCCAGAGGTATACGTAGAAGAACCGGTATCCTATTTTTTTCGCAAAAATTGTTGAGCTTATTATCTCCTATATCAGAGCGATTAATTATCACTGCAAAAGGAATACCCAGCTCCTTTAATACCCCAATAGCTAATACCAGATCATTAAGGCCAAAAGGGGTTGGTTCGGTGACCAGCAGACAAAAATCGCTATTTTTCACCGCTTCTACCATAGGACATCCTGTTCCTGGTGCAACATCTATAATCACATCTTTGGCTGGATCAATTTCTTTTTTGACCGCTTTAATTACAGGAGGGGCAACAGCTTGCCCTATGGTGAGTTTTCCCTGAATAAAATCAATCTCTCCAGCTCTTCCTTTTTCCACTACTCCCAGCTCTTTTTTTGCCTCTTTCAAGGCTTTTTCAGGACAAAGCTGCCAGCAGGCACCACAGCCATGACAGAGCTCAGGGAAAAAGAGCCACTTTTTGTTAACTACAGCAATAGCATTCCATTCACAAATCTTGCTACACAGTCCACAAAAGTTGCATTTTTCCTCAATTAATTCAGGCAAAAGAATATAAACAGGTTTTATCTGCTCTAAGGCAGGTTTTAAAAATATAGAGGCATTGGGAGCCTCTACATCACAGTCAAGAAATTGGACATTATCTGCAGATAAAGCCAGATTAGTTGCTATTGTGGTTTTCCCTGTCCCTCCTTTACCACTTGCTACTGAGAGTATCATTTTTTTCTTGTCATTCTGGCTCCACATTTAGGACAAGAGGTCTGATAACAAGGGATACCTCTTGTGTGTGGAACTATTGTTCCACAACTCGGACATACACACTCTCCCCCAGGACCTAAACCAAATCCTCCGCCTCTACCTCTTCCCGCTCCTCCAGGAGGACCGGTACCATCTCTTCTTGGCATTTTTGGTCTCCTTTAAAGTCAATTTTGATGCCTAATTAGTTTTTTCCTTTATACTTTTATCTTCTTTTTCTGTGTACTTTCTGCATTCTTTGCAAACCTGAAATTTTTCCGGGCAAATCCTTTTTGCCAGCTCCCAGCAGGGCTCAGTTTTGTCATAGTAGGCAGAACAATTTTTTCTTTCCTCTTCACTACAACCTTTAATTTGCCAGCAAGGGATAAGACTTAGAAGACGTTTTATCCCGGAAATGTTCAGTCCTTCCTCATGAATCATCTCTCTAATGCAACGTATCCACTGGAGATCGTTATTTGAGAAAAATCTTTTTTTGCCTCTTCTTCTGGGATGGATAAGACCATATTTTTCATATAATCTAAGAGTACGGGGGTGAACTTCTAAAAGTTCCGCTGCAATACTAATAGGATAGACAGGTTTGTCATCCTGCATCCTTTTCTCCTTATATTTTTTGTTTTATTATATAATGAAAATAATTTTTGTCAAATCTATAGACAAAAATTATCACCATT
>QMQA01000214.1 GCA_003648845.1 Candidatus Aerophobota bacterium | reverse complement strand
CTGTAAAATATCTAAGGCACACAGCTGGAACAGCAAAGCTTTTGAAGTAGAGAAAGCATAGATTTTCCCCGGCAAGTTTAGAAACTCCGTAAGGGGAAAGGGGTCTGGTGGGGGAGGTTTCTTTGATGGGCAAATTTTCTGCGTCTCCATATACTGAGGAGCTTGATGCATAGATAAACTTTTTTATGTTTAAATTTTTTGCAAACTCTAAAAGTTTCTGGGTAGCCAATATATTGTTGCGCGTATAGGCCTTAAAGTCTTTTCCCCAGCTTTTTCTGACTCCTGCCTGAGCAGCTTGATGAAAGATATAATCAATTTCACCAAGGTTTGATGAAAGCTTGAGTGAGTTAAATAGGTTATCAGATAGCAAGTTAGCCTCTATAAAGGTAAAGCGGGGACTTTTAACAAGATTCTCAATATTTTTCTCCTTGATCCACCTTGGGTAATAATCCTCAAAAGAATCTATGCCGATAACATCAAATCCTTTCCTGATTAGCCTCTCGGCTAAATGAGAACCTATGAAACCTGCAACTCCAGTAACAAGGGCTTTTGGCATTTGTTGATCCTTTTAAGGGAAAATGAAATATCAAGGAAGTAAGAAGGTTTCCTCTTGTCGTTATGCAATAGACAGCACCCTCAAAAGATAGCTTTAAAGGTCTTACCATGGTGAAGGCAAAATATCAAAGACATCGATAGTAAAAGTTCAAAACTACTTATTATTTCGTATTTGCATCCGTATCTTCTAAAATTTTTTCTATCTTCAGAGTTTTATTGGCAAAATTTATTGTAAGCATTCTATTCCTCAGAAGTTTTGTCCCTATCAAGGTATCAGATGAATTAGTTGAAAGGATAAAAACAACGAGTTTCTCCACGCCCATTTCAACTTTTCCTAAAAACACTCTTTCTCACATCAGCTCGCCCGATGCTAACTCATACTCCTCTATTCCTAAAAATTCCCACTCAGACTCATCTATTAATTTCTTTGGAACACAAATATATCCATTAAATCCGGTATCTATCACTGCATTAACCGATCTTTTTTCTTTGCCTAAATCAAGCTTAACTTCTATTACGGGTTCATCATTTTCATTGACAAATCCGACTATCATAATTCATCACCTTATTATACGAAACTTGTGGACAGCAGGATATCCTATCCGGATGAAGGTAAATATCTTATCAGGAAACTTTTTTTTAGCTTTTACAGCGGCATCTAATTCATCATCACCAATTACATAATCACCAGAATCTACCTCAATGGCTATAACTTTTCCTTTGAACTTTTTCTCCAATTCGGGTTTTAGTAATTTATATATGCTCTTACCTCTTTCCGTGAGCTCATCTTTATCCAGGTACTTAACTTCACTCATTTTATTTTCACCTCCTATATCACTCATGCATTATATACCCTTATATAGTATTCCTGATACTCCCTTGAGTTGAGATACCTATACCCCGACTATTTCTTCACGGGCCAGGCTTTTAGCTGCGTATAAAATTCAATTACCAGATCCTCGAATTTGGAAAGAGGAAGCCCCTTTTTAATGCTTATAATAATCCAATATTTCGTGTTTTGCTCTTCTTAACGCTTCTTCAATGTACTCAGTCAACATAATTTGACCTCGATTTATTTATTTCATCTATGTTGTAAATATTAGAGGTATTTGTTAATTTGTCAAAATAAATCTGGCTTTCTTAATGTACCATTGGATCTTTGCGGCATTGTGCTGTTGGTTAAATTTTTCCTGCAAAATATATAAAAGACAGATTCTTATTATAAGTATCCTTTTCGGATAAATATGTTTCCAGTGCCTTTTGCCAGGGTGGCATTTTAAGGTTGTGTTTTGATCGACAGAAAGAAAGGATATGCCATAAAGAACATCGCATAGTAGCTTCTTGAGATGCAGGAGTCATAATCTCCAGGGTTTAATATCTTCTGCATTTGCAAAAAGCCTTAAATTAAGTTAAAAGCCACTTCCACAGAGGGACAAACTTTATCTTTTTCCCCTTTATATTCTCCTCGCTTTCAAAATCAAAAGTAATAACAAGTAAATTATCATTCTGTATTTCATCAAAAAAGAACCAGACCTTCTGGCTCTTGTTCCGGGGATAAATTTCATAAAAAACTTCAACAAGACTTATGAGGTCCTCTAAAGTGGCACCGAAAAGTTTTGGATCTTCAAAATCAACATATAAAATTCTTTCCTTTTTAATGCCACCTTCAAGAAGCCTTTTAATTAAAAAGTAAAGATAGTAGGTTTTGCCACTTCTTCTTGGCCCTAAAATTACACTTGCCCTTCTCAAGGGAACTTCTAAATCAACCTCAAGTTCTCTCTTAACTAAATGGGGCAAGCTCCGATCTTGAAAATCCAGAATTATTTGTGCTAAAGTTTCTCTCTCTACCATAGTATTATATAGAGGGAAATAAATTAGATAAATTTCCCTCTATACTATACATTTTGTTTATAAAAAGAAAAGAAGAGGGGTCAGGTCTCAACATTTGACATTTCTCATCTGGAATGGGATTTAAAGATCCTCACTTATAAACATCGCCTCTATAGTCCACTTTCTCCACGAAAATTTCTCTATCCTCTCTGACTGGACAATGAAACATTTCATTCCCTTGCTGGTTAAGTAAGCCTGCCTTTTCTATTCCCCTGCTTCTTTCAAGGTTCTTTTTATTACCTTCTCACTTAATCGAAATCCCTGCCTATTAAGCTCCTCAATAAATGGCTTCACTGAGGAAATAAACCCTTTACTCTTGGACATAACCAAAATTCCTAATATTCCCATAACTTTAAATTCAGCTCTTCTTGCTGTTTTCCTAGCTCTTTTTTCATCAAGAAGAATCAAGTCTGCTTTCTCTTCTTTAGCTAAAGCAAGAACTTCTGCTTCTCCCTTTCCAAAAGATGGCATAAGAAAACCTATACTTACTCTGTCTTCCACATTTTTAACAATGAAGAACGGGGACTTCTTGAATACATCGGAGCCTTCCTTCCGCTCCACAGCTACCTCATCATAAACACCTTTGGGAATAATAATCTTCCCAAAGAGTTTTTCTAAAAGGGAAAGCTGGCCTATTCTCAATAAGCCAATCAAAGTAGAAGCATCCGCAATAACAGTCTTACCCTTCATTTTTCTCAGTCAGATCCTTAACTGTCTTGAATTCATTATTTAGCTCTTCATCGTCATAGCTGATGACCGGTATTTCTAGAGTATCCAAAAAGTCTATAAACTGACCCAAGGACATTTCAGCAAGCTCTGCAGCTTTTCCTAAGCTCAAAATCCCTATTTTAAATAGCCTCCCCGCCAGAAGCTCTTTAGCATCTCTGGCTATCTTTTCTTTGGAATACCCACTTGCTGATAGAGCAAGATAAGCATCTTCAGGTATTTCCAACACTGTTTTTATTTTAGACATTTTTAACCCCCTTATTATTTGAGTTTACAAGGCATCTATTAAAATTCTCTTTTTAGTCCATGGTCTTAAAAGTTTGAAAATTCAACTATTATTTCGTGTTTTGCTCTTCTTAACGCTTCTTCAATGTACTCAGTCAACATAATTTGACCTCGATTTATTTATTTCATCTATGTTGTAAATATTAGAGG
>QMQA01000213.1 GCA_003648845.1 Candidatus Aerophobota bacterium | reverse complement strand
GTGTTTCAGCTGTACCAATGGCTGCAAGAGTCGCTCAAAAAATAGGTCAGGAGGAAGACCCATCGAATTTTTTACTGATGAATGCAATGGGGCCAAATGTTGCTGGTGTAATTGGTTCGGCAATTGCTGCGGGAATATTGCTATCCCTGGCTCATTAAAGAAGTTGTTCTTCCATCAATCAATTTTTTTCCATTGTTAAGAGGCATTTTTTAAAGTTCATTTTAAAGAAATCTTTTGGAATATAGTGCTATTGGAATTATCAGGGTTGATATGAGTGAAAGTGTAATAAACACCATGGATAATCCAATTGCATCCCCAATTAGTCCAAATAGCAAAGGTCCTACGGCTTCTGCTATGAGGTATATTGTAAAGAATAATCCGTACCCACTTTCTCGGGTTTCAGATTTTATAGTGCTGGCTATAGTTGTATAGATAACTGTTGATGTTCCATTTACCATAAATCCACAGAAAATGAGTAGAGGTATGAGAAGTAGCGGATGAATAATTAAAAGGGTGAAAATGGAAATGGCTGTGAAAAACTCTGTTATAACAATCATTAAAATACTACCAAATTTATCAACGAGAAATCCATAGCCGAGTCTTCCAGTTGCGCCGCCAATAAGGAGAATTATTAGAAGTCATCCAACATTTTCAGGTGAGATACCCTTATCTACGAATAAAAATGGAATGTAGGTTAAAAGTGCGCTTCTTGTTATACCATCAATGACACCGATAAAGGAAAGAGAAACGAATGCCCCATGATTTTCAAGAGCAAAGATAAGTTTTCCTTTTCTTGATTTTTCATTGCTTTTTATTTTACCAATACCAGAGGCCAATAAGATTAGCTCCAGAATGAGAAATGTAACAATTCCTAAAACACCTAGGATAGTCAGGCACCAGTGCCAGTTAAACCAGATGAGAATGCCAGTTACAAGTAAGGGGAAAATAAGCTTGCCAAAATCGCCTGAAAAATTCAGCACCCCAATTGCACTACCCCTCTTTTTTTCTGGATATAATCGTGATATGAAAGCACTTCCAACTGGGTGCTGAAGATTACCTCCTATTCCTGTAATAATTGAAAGGACCAAAAGAATAAGAAAAGATCTTGAAAAACCCATTGCAACGAATCCGATTGAGATCCATATTAATCCAAGAAGGAGTATCCAGATTTCGTTGAAACCTTCAAAAATAAGGGAAAGTGGAAATTGGAGAACAGATGAAGAAAATGAATAAGAGGTTCTCAATACACCTATTTTTGAAAGACTGAGATTAAAATCCATGGCTATTAATGGCAGGATTGGATACATCATGACTGAAAAGCCATCAATCATCATATGGGTAATTGAGGCTCCAACCAGCCATTTATTTGACCTGATTCTGTTTTTTATTACAGAAAACATCCGACATCTCTTTTATGTGGATTTTAATATTAATATTTATCAAAAATATACTTCTCTCATGGTTAGTTAACTTTTACAACTTGACCTGTACTATTTTATGACCTGTAAATCAAGGAGTTTTTCGATAGAAAGTAATGCATCAAGTGTATGGATGATTGGTACTTCAATGGATGGTTTTTCCCATTTTCTTTTAACCATTCTATGCTGGAGCCAGATGGGCTTAATACCTGCTTTGAGTGCTCCATAGATGTCTATTTCCAGATCGTCACCGACAAAAACAGCCTGGGAGGGCGGAGTTTCCAGTCTGGATAGACAGATCTTAAAGGGTATCGGGTCTGGTTTTGGCGGTATATTTTTGTTACCAGCTATGACAATAGCATCAAAATATATTCCAATTTCGTTATACTCTTTTATTGGGCACGGTCCAACTCTTCCCTCCCTGGGAGAGTTGGTTATAATACCCAGTTTATACTCTCTGGCTAGTTCACTTATTACAAACTTTGCTTCAGGAAATAAGCTTCTATTTTTATCGACAATGTCCCAGTATTCATCCTCCCACTCTATGAGTTTTGCATGTTCTGGTTCTTTTTTGTAGTGGTGATAGATGGCCTTCCAGAATGGAACTCGATGAAATATTTTTTTGTTATGATATCTTTTTCTTTCACCCCGGTAGACATTGAGAAAACCCTCCCAGTCCTCAAGTCCGAGATCGTTAAATATTTTTTTCTGGGCATCTTTTTCAGCTATTCTAAAACCTTCTGATGCATCAACCAGAGTCTGCCCAAAATCAAAGATAATTGCTTTAACTCTTTCCAATTTTAATCCCTTCCCCACTTTTTCAGATAATCACCGAACAGCTCCTCATCAGAGGGTACGTACTCAGGTATTGGTACTGATGTCCACGTGTAGTTTAACATGTGTCTCCAGTTTATATTATCACTGGTCATATTTCCTGCCCATGTGCCACATCCAATTGTTGTTGTGAAAGGTTGACCATTGTACCAACTGCCGCTATTAACGAGACAATGGGGCATATTAACCTCTACCCTGCCTACATTTGCTTTTAATGATAACTCTTCAATCTGCTCTGGTTTATTCGTATGGATTGAAGCAGAATGTCCCTCGCCTGAAAATTTATGCATTTTTTTCATTCTTTCTACCATTTCGCTGAAGTTATTCCACTTCCATACGGTTAGCACAACTGAGAGCTTTTCCCCTGAAAATCTATCCTCCGGACCTATTTTTTCTCCAATAACCATGAGAAATTTTGTTCCCTCGGGAACCTTAAATCCTGCTACATTTGCTATGTATTCGGCTGGTTTAGCAACGATATCCCTGTTTAAGGTTTCGCCATCTGGCCATAGTGTTTTTCTGAGTTTTTCACGCTCCTCTATAGTACACATGTATCCACCTTCGTCGATTAATGCCTTTATCATTTCGTCGTATATATTCTCGTGGATTGCCACTGCATTTTCTGATGAGCAGGATGTAGCGTTGTCGAAAGTTTTTGATCTCATTATCTTATTTGCTGCTTCTTTAACATTGGCAGATTCATCAATTATTGAGATCACATTTCCGGCACCTACGGTATGGGCTGGTTTTCCAGCAGCATAAACGACCTTTATAAGAGCAGCACCACCCGTTGCGATTACAAAGTCCACATTTCTCATCAGTTCCTGAGTTTTTTCATAGGTAGGTTCTTTTATGCATAACCAAAGATCTTCGGGTGCCCCTACCTTTTTTAGGGCCTTTCTTCCATACTCTACGGTTCTGTATGTACAACGTTTGGCTCTGGGATGAGGAGAAACGATCATTGCATTTCTTGTTTTTAGCAGGTTGAGGCCTATAAATGATGGAGTGGCGGTTGGATTAGTGACAGGTGTAATATTGGCCACAACTCCTATGGGTTTTGCATATATTTTTAACCCTTTTTTCTTATCTTCTCTGACAAGGCCACAGGTTTTTACACCCTTCATATCCCACATTGCACCCCTTACCTTGCTTTTCTGCTTTGCTATTTTATGCTCTGCCACTCCCATCTGGGTTTCCTCTGCTGCCATTGTTCCAAGCTCTCTTGCGACATCATCTTTTTGTAACATCCAACCCACTGCCGCAACCATTTCATCAACTTTTTCCTGCGGCCAGAACTCTATTATTTCAAATGCTTTACGCGCACGTCTGTACAATTCTTTTACATCATCTATCATAT
>QMQA01000212.1 GCA_003648845.1 Candidatus Aerophobota bacterium | reverse complement strand
CATAGTTGATTAGGTGTTGTAGAAACCAGTTTACAGGATAGTTTGAATGGCTGAAATAAAGTCGGAACTTTCGAGAGAGCTGAATTTATTTCACATAACAATGATGGGTCTTGGTATGATGATTGGGGCAGGTGTGTTTCTTGGAATTGGAAACTCGATCTACATAGCAGGGCCGGGTGGTGCGATTCTTACATTTGCCCTTAATGGATTAATTGCCATGATGACGGCCATGTCGTATGCAGAACTGAGCTCAGCAATCCCCCATGCTGGTGGCGCATATAACTTTGCCCGAATAGGGTTTGGAAAAGGGGCCAGTTTTATGGCTGGCTGGATGGAATGGTTTGCTTCTTCTGTGGCTGGCAGTGTATATGCCCATACATTCTCGATATATACTATGCGATATCTGGAAACTCTGGGATTAATGAGCTGGTTTCCATATTCGGAAGAAATAGGAGTAAAGCTTTTTTCTGTTATTATTGCTGGTTTGTTTATCTATATAAACTACCGTGGTGCCCAGGAAACTGGCAAGTTTGGTGCTTTTTTTACAATGGGACAGACCACATTTCTTGTAATAATTGGGCTTGCTGGTTTCTATGTTGCAATAAAGGACCCGGCAAGGATACAAAACCTCAGGCCTTTCCTTCCATATGGATGGAGGAATCTTCTGATAACCATGGGTTTCACTTATGTGGCTTTTGAGGGATTTGAAGTGATCTCTCAGGCAGGTGATGAAACAATTAATCCAAGAAAGAACCTGCCCAAGGCCATGATTCTTTCCGTTTTTGTGGTTACCCTTACATACGTATCTGTAGCATTTGCAACTCTTGTATCGGTTAAAGAGGGAATGCCCGGGGTGGAAGCTCCCGTGTGGAAGTGGATTGGCAGTTTTAGGGAAAAGGGTTTTGGTGAAGCCGTATCTTTTTTAATGCCGTTTGGCAATGTGCTTCTGACCATTGCGGTCATTTTTGCCTCTACTTCTGCATTGAATGCAACAATATATTCTGCTTCCCGGGTTTCCTATGCTCTTGGTAGAGACAATATGTTGCCTGGATTTTTTTCGAGAATATCGCGAAAAACTAAGACTCCATATGTTGCATTAATATTCACATCATTTATAATTCTTTCTATAGCGGTTCTCCTTCCAACAATCCACGTAGCCTCTTCTGCCAGTATAATGTTTCTGTTCCTATTTTTTCTTGCAAACCTTTCGGCCATCAGGGTCAGGTGGAGAATGGGAGAAGAGTTGATATATGGGTACAAGATGCCCCTCTTTCCACTTTTTCCAATTGTGGCTGTGCTCATTCAAATTGTACTATCAGTATGGCTTGTCCACATGAGTGTAATTGCCTGGATTGTTGCTGTGGTGTGGATTTCTATAGGGTTTACGGTATACAACACTTTTTCCAGAACAAGGGCAAAATTATCGCCCCATGACATTCAAATCCTGGAGGAGGAGAAGGTTTCTCCTGAAGTGGATGAAAGATACAGGATAATGGTTGCCGTTTCTAATCCCGAGAATAGTATTCGGCTTGTAAGATCCGTTTATAAACTCTGCAGTGCAAAGGAGGCAAATATCGAGCTGATCCACATGGTTGAGGTACCCGATCAGGTTCCCCTTTCAGATGCACATCTGTATATGCTTAAGGGAAAAGAGGCTATAGTTGAAGCTATGCTTTACCTTGCTCCGGCATTTTCACTGACTACCACAGTCAGATACTGCAGGAATGTTTCGAGAGGTATTGTAACTGCTACGAGAGAGAAAAAAGTTGACCTTCTCGTTATGGGTTTTCCACAGAAATCTACTATGGCGGAGTTCAGGTTTGGAAAAAATGTGGATCAGGTAATAGATAAGGCGCCATGCCATGTTATTTTGTTAAAAGGGGAAACGGATAAGAGGGCAAAAAAAATACTTGTACCAATTTCTGGCGGTCCAAATTCAACACTTGCCCTGGAGGTGGCGATAATCCTGGTTGAGGATGGCGGAACAGTAGTACCATTTTACGTTGCCGGTGGTAAAACTACCTTTGATATGGCTGGTTTCTTGAGGTCCTCTCTGGGAAAAATGGGCCTAAAGAAAGACGTAGATATCGAATCAAAAATAGTCCTTGGAGATGATGTGGCAGAGGGTATTTGTAGGGAGGGATTGAGTTACGATCTTGTTGTGATGGGAGTGTCACCCGGGATTGGTTTTACCAGAGGAAAATCCATCAAGGTTCCCGAGCTTGTTGCCAGACGGAGTACTTTTCCCGTTATATTTGTTAAAGAAACATCCGGTGTCAGGTCTCTTGTAAGAAAAGTTCTTTAGGAGCAAGAAATTGGTTTCAAGAAATAATGTGCGCCTGGTTTTAAATGTGCTTCAACAGTATAGAAAAGCTTCGAGAATTGAGATATCTAAATACTCAGGTTTGAGCCCGGCAACGGTAACAAATGTGATACAGGAGCTGGAAAATCTTGGGCTTGTAAGAGAGGCAGGAAAAACGGAGCTCCCTATGGGAAGAAAACCCATCCTGATAGAGCTTAATCCCGATATTCAGTATCTGGTGGGCTTGGACGTTGGAATCGGAAAGATAATAGGGGTCGTCATTAATCTTCATTCTGATATAATCAGGTCTATCAGAGAGGAGTTTGATGTAAACAGTGATGATTTTGATTTGGTTCATGAGATGGAAAAGGTGTATTTGAAGCTCATCGAGGGCCTACCCCAGGAGATTATCAATAAAATACCCGGTGTCGGGGTAAGTGTTCCAGGCCTTGTTCATCTGGAAAAAGGTGTTCTGGTTTTTGCTCCAAATCTGCCAAACTGTAATAATGTTCCTCTTGCCGATAAGCTTTCACAGTTAATAGGAAAACCTGTGTATATAGAAAATGAGGCGAGGGCCATGGCTCTTGCAGAGGCAAGGTATGGGGCTGCAAGGGGATATAAAAATGTCTTCTGTATAAGACTCGGTTATGGAATAGGGGGTGGGATAATAATAAATGGAGAATTGTACAGGGGAAGCAGTTATACTGCCGGAGAAGTGGGTCATATGACGATACTTCCTTCCGGTCCACTTTGCCACTGTGGCAACAGGGGCTGTCTTGAGGTGTTTGCAGGTGGAGGTGCTATAGCCTCTACCGCTTTAAGGGTTCTGAGCTCTGGTAGTAATTCATTAATCAGAGAGATTGCAGAGGATGATTCTTCCAGTATAACCGCCAGGGTTGTTTCAGAAGCAGCCAAAAGAGGTGATGAGATAGCCCTGAAAATCGTAAAGGATTTTGCAAATTATATAGGAATTGGTATTGCCAGTGTTGTTAATATATTAAATCCAGAGGTGATTATTGTTGGTGGTGGAGTTGCAAATACAGGAGAATTGCTATTCAGAGAGATAAAAAATAACGTGAAAAAGAGAGCATTTACAACAATGATGAGATTCCCCGAGATTCTGCCATCAATGCTTGGAGAACAGGCGAGTAGCATAGGGGTTGCTGCCTATGTATTTGAAGAAATTATAAGAAATCATCCTGAGTATTTTAAAGTCCCAAAAAAGTAGTGAGGGTGGTGGTACCCATTTAGCAGACTAAAGTCTGCGTGAGATTGCCGATAATATTTTTAAAAACTATTGAATGGGAGGAACCACCACTATGGCAAAGAAAGCAAAATCTTAT
>QMQA01000211.1 GCA_003648845.1 Candidatus Aerophobota bacterium | reverse complement strand
GCCAGAGGTACAGATACGGTAGTTCTTGCACAGGCTTCCATGAATCATTTAGCTTCTGAGATTCAAAGAGAGACGGAGGTTCCAATTCTCACCAGTCCTCCATTAGCAATGGCTGCTATAAAACGCATTCTGGGGATGGGAGATTAGTTGGTTGTTGGTTTGATGGTTAGGTTCGTTCTCCGTTGGAATTATTTCAAACGGACCAAACGAAAATAACGAACCAACGCCCAACGAGATTAAAGGCAGTTTTTGAATTTTCAGGAAAATGGAAAAATTTTTAGAAAACAGTAAAAACCTTTAGTTAGTGAGTTCCCAGAGGAGGCAGAATGATGACCGAGTGTCCCAATCTCAAGGAAAATTTGAAAAGGTGCAATTGTACCTATGAGCCCTGCTCGAGAAAGGGAAGGTGTTGTGAGTGTCTCAGGTATCACTGGCAGGCAGGAGAACTTCCGGCTTGCTTTTTCCCTGCAGAGGTTGAGAAAACTTATGATCGCTCTCTGCGACGGTTTATCCAGCTTCACGCAAAATAGTTCTCAGCCCCTGTGATATTTACCTTTTTATCTATCCTTTTCATCAGGCCCTGGAGGACTTTGCCAGGGCCAACTTCAATAAATACATCAAAGCCATCACCAAGCAAAAGTTTCATACTCTTTTCCCACAGAACTGGATGGTCCATCTGTAACTTAAGGTTATCTTTGATCTGCCCGGCGGAGGTTGCATATTCACCTGTTGCATTGCTTACCACAGGGCACAGAGGCTCTTTAAACTGGAACTTTTCCAGAAAGGAGGAGAATTTTTTTGCTGCCTCTCTCATTAAAGGTGAGTGAAAAGCTCCTGAGACGGGAAGATGGACAACTTTTCTTGCTCCAATTTTTTTTAGCTCTTCTCCTGCCTCAAGGACCTTTTCACTGGATCCAGAGATAACTACCTGTCCCGGGCAGTTAAAGTTAACAACATAAACATCCTGTATCCTGTTGCATGTCCTGATTATATCCTTTGCAGCAAGTCCAATTATTGCTGCCATTGAGCCTTTTTTTACTTTTCCTGCCTCTTCCATCAAACGTGCCCTTTCCCTGACAATTTTCAAAGCCGTGGGAAAATCAATAACTTCTGCTGCTAAAAGGGCGTTGTACTCACCCAGGCTGTGACCACTAACTACCCGAGGATTGATTCCCTTCTGCTTTATAAATTCGGTCAAAATCCAGTTTATTGTAAGAAGGGCAGGTTGAAGCCTGGATGTTCGGTTGAGCTCTTTTTCCGGTCCTTCGATGCAGAGTTTTTCTACATTAAAACCGAGTATTTGATTTGCTTGGTTGAATATATCCGTGGCGGGTGGATAAAGATTAACAAGGTTTTTACCCATTCCCACCCTTTGGGAACCCTGCCCTGGAAATAAAAAGGCTACTTTATTCATGCTACTGCTATAACTGTATCCTCACCACTCAGTCTTATAATTCTGCATCCTGCAGCAATCCGTCCTGTTCGACGTATATTCTTTGCCCACAATCTTATGCTTTTCCCTTTCCGGGTTATTATTATTACCTCGTCCTCTTTTTCTACTTTTTTAGTAGCTACCACTTCTCCCTTTTCCGGGTGAAGACGGATATTTTTAACCCCCCTTCCTCCCCGTCTTATTTTGCGGTAGCTGGAGAAGGGTGTACATTTTCCATACCCCTTGGTAGTTATGGTGAAAAGGTCGGCTTTATCGTCAACCAGGGTAGCATCTATTACCTCATCCTCATCGGTTAAGGAAATTCCTTTTACACCTGCTGATATTCTTCCCATTGCACGAACATCCTTCTCTGAGAACCGAATAGCCATTCCCTTTTTAGTGGAAAGAAGTACATCATCTTCTCCTGAGCTGAGAAGTACTCTTATAAGCTCATCTCCCTGTTTTAGTTTAATGGCTATTATGCCACCTTTTTTGAGGTGAGAATAGCTATCCATAGGAGTTTTCTTGACAGTTCCCTTCTTTGTCACCATAAAAAGAAATTTATGAGAAGTGAAACTGTCTACAGGTATGATAGCACTTATTTTATCTTCATCCACAGGTATAAAATTAACAATAGCCCTACCGCGCTCGCCTCTTCTTTTTTGAGGAATCTCATATGCCTTGATGGAATGAACTTTCCCTGAGCTGGTGAAAAAAAGAAGGGTAGAGTGTGTATTGCAAAGAATAATATTTTCAGCTATATCTCCTTTCTCCAGAGATATTCCGCTTATTCCTTTTCCCCCTCTTTTTTGTCTTTTGTAAGCTCTGAGAGGAGTGTACTTTATGTATCCGTTGGAAGTTACGGTTATTACAACATCTTCTTTTTCAATAAGGTCTTCTGGCCTAAACTCCAGCTCTTGTTCACTGTCTTTTTTAATCAGGGTCTTACGAGGGGTGGCATATTTTTCTTTGATTTCTCTTAGTTCGTCTTTAATTATTTTCCATACCCTGGCATCACTTGCAAGAATTGCCTTAAACTCGCGTATATTTTTTACAGAATCTGTGTAATCTTTGTCTATCTTTTCTCTTTCTATGTTGGTTAATCTTTGCAGTCTCATATTCAGGATGGAATTTGCCTGTGTTTGAGTTAAGCTCAATCTATCCTTTAGTCTTTTTTCCGCTTCCTGGGGGTTGGCAGACTCTTTTATGATTTTAATTACTTCATCAACTCTGGCCAGAGCCTTTTTTAAACCCTCCAGTATATGCGCTTTTTTCTCCTCTTTATCCAGAAGATATCGGGTGCGGCGAACAACTATATTCCGACGATGTTCCAGATAATGCCTGATAGCCTGGCGTAAACTTAACTGCTGGGGTTTGCCATTAACAATAGCAAGAAGAATAATTCCAAAACTTGTTTGCAGAGGAGTATGTTTGTAAAGTTGATTGAGTATAATTTCTGAGGTAAAGGCACGGGAAACTTCTATGACTACTCTAATTCCTCTCCTGTCCGATTCGTCTCTTATACTTTTTATTCCTTTTATTTTCTCATTCTGAGCAAGGTCAGCGATCTTTTCAATTAAATTGGTTTTAATTACCTGGTAGGGTATCTCCTCTATAATTATTCTTTCTCTTCCATCCTCTCTTTCTATAAAAGCCTTACCTCTTAAGATTATTTTACCTTTTCCTTCTTCATAGGCCTTTTTTAATCCCTCGCTCTGCAGGATAATTCCTCCGGTGGGAAAATCAGGTCCTTTTACAAACCGGAGAAGCTCCTCGGTAGTGATTTGGGGATTATCTATCATAGCTATGCAGGCATCTATTACTTCAGCTAAATTATGAGGTGGTACATTGGTAGCCATTCCTACCGCTATTCCTGATGCTCCATTTACAAGAAGGTTGGGGAAACGAGCAGGCAAAACTACGGGCTCTTTTAAGGAATTATCAAAATTAGGGGTGAAATCCACAGTGTCTTTATCAAGGTCTTTCAGAAGGTCCTCACTTATAGGTGCCAGTCTGACCTCTGTATACCTCATAGCTGCAGGGGGATCACCATCTATGGAACCAAAATTTCCCTGTCCATCAACCAGGGGATGCCTCAGGGAAAAATTCTGAGCCATTCTTACCAGAGCATCATAAACAGCCATATCTCCATGAGGATGGTATTTACCCAGCACCTCTCCTACCAGGCGAGCTGCTTTACGGTAGGGCCGATTTG
>QMQA01000210.1 GCA_003648845.1 Candidatus Aerophobota bacterium | reverse complement strand
GTAGTGATAATCCTGTGGCTATTACTATAAAGAAAATAAGGCTTTTTCTTTTTGCTTTTTTAATTTGATCATCTTTTTTCATAGTTTTACCAGCCTGATTTAAGCTTAAAGAAAAGATTTTTTCTGGTGCCGGAGGAGGGACTCGAACCCCCATGGAGCTATCTCCACATGGTCCTGAACCATGCGCGTCTGCCAATTCCGCCACTCCGGCCTTTTTTATACTAAAAAATTTAGAACTTAAGTCAACCTTTATATGTCCGGGAGGTTGGTTTGACAGCTATCATCGCCTATCTTATAATTAAATTCAGGGTAAAGACTATGAAGAAAAAGACCTTGCGTCAGAATCTCTTAAATATAAGGCGAAGTTTATCCTGTCAGGAGATTGAGAAAAAAAGTGACAGAGTGAAAGAATTTTTGTTTGATTTTCCTCCCTTTAATAAAGCAAAAATGGTCTTATTTTATATTTCTCTACCCAGCGAGGTTCAAACTCACCGGATGATAAAGGATTCTTTGAAGATAGGTAAAAGAGTTGCTGTTCCAGTAGTTGAGCTTAGCAGCAGAAAGATAACCCCCTTTGAGATAAAGAATCCTGAATGCAAGCTCATCCCCGGCCCCTTTAATATTCCTGAACCAGAGAAAGATGAGCGCTATCCTGTATCTTTAAAGGAAATTGAGCTGGTAATTGTCCCAGGAGTGGCCTTTGATACAAAAGGAAGAAGATTGGGATTCGGAGGGGGCTTTTATGATCGCTTTTTAAACAAGCTCTCATCCCGGGTTAAATCTGTTGCCCTGGCTTTTGAGTGCCAGATTATTGATGAGGTTCCCTGTGAGGAGCACGATGTTTCAGTGGATTATATTATTACGGAGAAGCGGATAATTTGCTGTCAGCTTACCCCATTTTCTAAAAGAGGAAGTGATCCCCAAAAAGTCATTTAACGCAGAAAAAAAAGGAGGAGGAAAAGATGTACCTTAACAGACCTTTGAAAGATTTTATCAAGGATACCGCCTCTCGTACCCCAACTCCAGGGGGTGGAAGTGTGGCTGCGCTTGTAGGAGCATTGGGAAGCTGTCTTCTAAGTATGGTTGGTAACTTTACTCTTGGCAAGGAAAAATTTAAATCGGTGGAAAAAGATATAAAACTTATTTTAACCCAGCTTACCTCACTTACCTCCCGGCTCTGTGAGCTGATTCAGGAAGATATATCCTCCTACCAGAATTTTTCCAGGGTCTCCTCCCTTCCCAAAAGTACCCCGGAGGAGAAAAAAGCTCGCAGCATGGCCTTGCAGGAGGCCTTGAAAAAAGCAGCCGAGCCTCCCTTGAAGACATGTGAGTACTCCTTTGAGCTTTTAAAAATAGCATCTCGCCTTTTTGAGATTGGAAACCCTCGCTTGATAAGCGATGTTGGGGTGGGAGCTATTTTGGCGGGAGCCTGTCTTGAAAGTGCTGCTTTGAATGTGGAGATTAACCTCTCTTATATACAAGATGAAGATTTTGTAAGAGAAAAAAGGAAATCCCTTACACCTCTTTTAAAAAAGGGGAAAGAGCTTACTGCTGAGATAGTTAAGAAAGTTGAGGCAGAAATAATCAAATAGACAAAAATAGAGGATACAAAGGTGAAAGTTTTATTCGGAGTCTGTTCCTGGGGGCTGGGACATGCGGTAAGAGACCTTCCTCTTTTAAAGAGGATGAGAAGAAATGGACACAGAATAACAGTGGTGGGCAGAGGTCGTTCTCTGGAGTTCATAAAAAAGGAGATGGGCAGAGAATGTAGTTATTACGAGATTCCCGATTATTCACCGGTTTATTCAGAGAAAGCTTTTTCCATAGCCAAATTTGTTGGAAGGTTTCCCTTTTATTTAGGTGAGGTAGCAAGAGAACATAAAAGGATAATGCAACTTGTTAGCTATGACGGTTATGAGAGAATAATTTCTGACTCTCGGTTCGGAGTGTATCATCCCGAGGTACCCTCCTTTTTTGTCTTTCACCAGTTAAGGTTTATAGCCCCGGGCAGGATAAAAATTTTTGAAAGATGTACCGAGGGGTTTAACTATCTTTCAGGAGATAATTTCCAGAAAATTCTGGTACCGGATCTGAAAGAAGAAAATTTGAGTTTGAGTGGTGATTTATCTCACAATCTGTGTTATTTCAAAGAAGGTAAAGTAGAATACATAGGAATTCTGTGCGATTTAAGAATAAAGAAGGTTCCACAGGATATTGATTATTTTATTTCCATTTCCGGACCCGAACCCCAGCGAACAATTCTTGAAAAGAAAATATTATCCCAGCTTTCTTCTCTTAAGGGAAAAGTCGTGGTTGCCCTGGGCAAACCTGAGGAAAAAAAAGATACCATCTACCAGGGCGCAAGGATATTTAGCTGTCTGAATAGAAAAGGTCAGGAAGAAATGATGAACCGCTCCAGGTTGATAATTACAAGACCTGGCTATACAACACTTATGGAACTTGCCACTCTTGGTAAGAAAGCTCTCCTGATTCCCACTCCCGGCCAGACAGAGCAGATTTATCTTGCCAGCTATCACTTGAAAAAGGGCAATTTCTACAGTATTTCTCAGGAAAAGCTGAATCTTGCCAGGGATGTAAGGGAAGCTGAGAGGTACCCCGGGATAAATCTTGGGATACGACCGGAGGAGGCTGAAGAAAAATTTATGCAGGTAGTATTTGGTAAATTATGAAAAGAAACGTTCTTCTCCTTGTCTCTACAGGAATAGGAATAGCTCTTTTTATTCTGGTTTTTTATCTTTTTAATGTTACAAGAGTATTTTCTCACATGGTAAATATAGGTTCTATGGGAACAGGCATTTTTCTTATAAATATTTTATTAATTATGCTCATTGGAGGTCTATCCTGGCAGCTTATTCTCAGGGCTTACGGTCACCATCTACCCTTTAAAGATGTTTTGATAATAAAGGTCATTGGTTTTGCCATTAGCTATCTTACACCCTCCATGTATGTTGGAGGGGAACCTGTGCGAGTATATCTTATGGGGAAAAAACATGGTGTGTCACTGACCAGGATAGGGGCCACAGTGGTTGTAGATAAATTTCTGGAGCTGGGAGCAGGTTTATTTTATGTTTTTCTGGGGACCATACACACAATCATCTATTATCCTCTTCCCTTAGAGCTTTTTATACTGCTGGTAGTCATAAATGCTATTTTTCTGGGAGGGGCGGCTCTTCTTCTGATTGGTTTTATTTTTAAAACCAATCCTTTTTCCAGGATTACCAGTCTCTTTGGAAAAATTAAACCTTTAAAAAAGCCTGTTGAAGGAGTAATACCTTTTATACTTAAACTGGAAAACGAAGTTTCTTTCGCCTTTGGTAAGCACAGGAAAAGTACTATCCAGGCCTTTTCCTTGAATCTTGTTATCGGTGGCCTTATCTTCATCAAACCTGCTATCTTTTTTTATTTTCTCCATACCATTTTTAGTCTATCCCAGCTTTCCCTCCTTTTTGCCCTAACTCATCTTTTGCTGGCTTTTCAGTTTACTCCAGGTGCTCTGGGGATTTTCGAATGGGGAGAGGTAGGAATATTTAGCATAATTGGTGTTCAATCAGAAAAAGCTCTTGCGTATACTTTAATGGTAAGGATTGCTGATCTTCTGCTGGTGACAGTTGCTGCTGTTACAGGACTGCATATGGG
>QMQA01000209.1 GCA_003648845.1 Candidatus Aerophobota bacterium | reverse complement strand
CTCTACTGCTCTAAGATGAAGAACTTTAGTGCCAAGACTGGCCAGCTCGAGCATCTCATCGTAAGATATTTTTTTAAGTTTTCTGGCTTGAGGTACAATTCGGGGATCAGCGGTAAATACTCCCTCCACATCGGTATAGATTTCACAGATGTCGGCTTTAAGTGCAGCAGCGACAGCTACTGCTGTTGTATCTGAGCCGCCTCTTCCCAGTGTGGTAATGGCATCATTGGGAGTTACACCCTGAAAGCCCGCTATTACCAGTATATTTCCTCTATTAAGCTCCTCCAGAATTTTACGTGTGTTTATCCGTTGAATACGAGCCTTGGTGTGTATCTCATCAGTTATTATCCCCCCCTGATAAGCGGTAAAGGCAACTGCCTTCTCGTCTTTAGCACTAATAGCAGCAGCTAAAAGGGCTGCTGAAACCACCTCCCCTGTGGATAAAAGCAAATCTAACTCTCTTTTTGGAGGATCAGGGTTTATCTTTTCCATCAGTTTAATAAGATTATCCGTGGTATCTCCCATTGCCGAAACTACCACCACTAATTTATGATTTTCCTTTTTAGTTTTTACAACCCTTTCTGCTATTTTTTTGATTCTCTGAGGTGTGGCAACAGAGGAGCCACCATATTTTTGTACAATCAAGGCCACTTTTACACCTCACCAATTTCTACTTTTTTTATCTGTTGAAGGACATATTCCCTGATCTTCTTAGGCGAAGCAAAGGGTTCGGTTAACCTGCCTTCATCAATCATTAACTTAAGGAGGGGACCAGGGTATTCTCCACATTCACAAACAGAAGGTTTTTCTTTCCAGGGTAACACCTTTGTGGATCCGCAGGAGGAACATCTCCAGACCTGTTTTCTCCCGGAGTACTTGCCTTTTTTAGCTATAGGTTTTCCCTCTATTTCAACAATATCCAGTGCAAAATCAACCACCGGAGCATTACTTATCCAGGTCCCTACCCCAAAAGCATCAGCTACTTTGTTTAACTCGTAGATCTTACGCTCGTCCAGTCCTCCGGAAACGAAAAGTTTTATATGGCTGTAACCCCTGAGATCCAGTTCCCATCTTATCTCTTTTAATATCTCCAGGATATTTCCCCTTCTTGAAGCAGGGGTGTCTATCCTTACAGCAAAAAGATCCTTTCCCAGCTCCTCAGCTACCCTGAGAGTTTCAAATTTTTCATCTCCAAGAGTGTCAATTAAGGCAACTCTTTTTACATCTGGTTCTATAACCTGATCAAATAGTTTGATTGATTTTATTGTATCTCCTGCTAAGAGGACCAGGCTATGGGGAATTGTCCCCACTGGCCTTTCTCCTATAAATCTTGCACTCTCTCCCACTGCTACCCCTTCGCACCCTCCTATGTAAGATGCTCTGTCTATCATCAAGGTAACTCCCGGGTGCATTCTTCTGGCTCCAAAGTGGTAAACAGGTTTTCCTCCCGATAACACCCTGCATCTTGCCGCTCTTGTAGCTATACCCGAGGCCTGACATAGAAAACCTAAGAGGCAGGTCTCGTATGTAGCAAATTCACTGTATTTTCCTTCTATTAAGAGCACAGGCTCCATAGAGTGGAATAGAGTTCCCTCTGGCATTGCCCATACTTTAACTGGAAGTCCCTCCAGAAGAGTAAGTGCCTCTTCCATACCTGCAAGTATAGCCCACCTGTAGCCACAGGGAAGGTTTGCTGCTCTGACCTCTGCTGCTACAGTTTTGTCCAGTTTCTTTTCCTTTATTATCTTTACCGTTCTTTCAAAATAAACGTCAGTAATAGATCCTTTTTTAATCTTTTCCTCTGTAAATATGTGAAACATCTTTCTTTCTCCCTCTTAATTGTCATCAATTATAGTATAAGTCAGCCCCTTGTGTCAACATTTCCATTCAGCTTCCCGAAAATTTCAGCTCAAAAATAAAATTGAGTAAGTACGCACAGGCTGTCTACAGGAACTTTTCAGGAAACAGGAGATTTCTTAATTGTTTCAGATATTTTCTGCTCGATGACAGGCTACCCAGTGTTCCTTATTTATCTCTCTTAATACAGGTTCCTCGCTCTTGCATTTGTTTATAACATAAGGACAACGAGGATGAAATCGGCAACCCTCAGGAGGGTTAACCGGACTTGGTACATCTCCGGTAAGAATGATGCGTTTCTTTCTATCTTTAGCCTGGGGCTCAGGAATTGCAGAGATCAGTGCTTTGGTATAAGGGTGTCTGGTTTGAAAAAAAATTTTCTCAGTCGGAGCTAATTCTATTATCTTTCCCAGATACATAACCGCTATTCTTTTTGCCATGTATTCTACAACCATAAGGTGATGGGTGATAAAAAGATAGGTAAGATTAAAGTCCTTTTGAAGGTCCTTTAAAAGGTTTAAAATCTGGGCTTGAACTGAAACATCCAGCGCAGAGGTGGGCTCGTCCAGAACCAGAAAATCAGGGCTCGTAGCCAGAGCTCTTGCTATGGCTATCCTCTGACGCTGTCCCCCGCTAAACTCATGAGGGTATCTGAAAAGATGATCTTCAGTTAAGCCTACTCGTTGCAAAAGGTTAAGCACTTTTTCATCAACATTTTTCGTCAGTTTATGAACCTTTAAGGGTTCGCCTACAATATCTTTCACCAGCATTCTGGGGTTTAAGGAAGAGGAAGGGTCCTGAAATACTATTTGCATTTTTCTTCTTATCTGCTTTAATTTTTTCCCTCGAAAAGTGGAAAGATCATATTTTTTTCTTAAAAAATTTAACTCAGAAGAATGAGAATTTTTTGATAGGGAAAGTTCTTCAATTCTCCTTTTTATCTTCTCAGGAGCATTGTAGAGGATGTATCCATCCGTTGGGTCTAAAAGACGCAGGATGGTTTTTCCCAGGGTAGTTTTACCGCAACCTGATTCCCCAACCAACCCCAGACATTCTCCTTTTCTGATTTCCAGGTCAACTCCATCAACTGCTTTTACGTCTCCCACTCTTTTTCTTAAAACTCCCCCCAGGATAGGATAATATTTTTTAAGTCCTTTTATCTCAAGTAAGGTGTCCATTTTTCTCTTTTTCCGTGTAGAAGTGACAGGCTACCAGATGATTTTTCTCAGCCTTTTCAATTTCTGGTTTAATTTCCCTGCATTTTTTTCTTGCCTTAGGACAGCGAGGATGAAACCGGCATCCTGATGGAGGGTCAACCAGATTGGGAACAGTTCCCTCAATACTTTCCAGACGAGTGGTATCTTTTTTTGGAATTGCTCTTAGCAATGCTTTAGTGTAAGGATGTAGAGGATTTTCAAAAAGATTCTCCACTGTTGTTAACTCACATATACTGCCTGCATACATTACGGCCACCCATTTGCACATCTCAGCCACAACCCCCAGGTCATGGGAGATAAAGAGTACGGAAATTCCTATTGTTTTTTTAAGGGATCTAATTAAGTCAAGAATCTGAGCTTGAATAGTCACATCCAGATTAGAAGTGGGTTCATCGGCAATTAAGAGTTTGGGCTGACAGGCAAGTGCTATGGCAATTACCACTCTCTGTTGCATTCCTCCAGAAAGCTCGTGTGGATATCTATGAACCACTCCTTCTGGATTAGGAACTCCCATTTTACGCAGCAGCGTGATGGATTTATCAATGGCGATTTCCTTTATGATTTTCTCATCCTGTCTCAGAAAAGGAATAAAGG
>QMQA01000208.1 GCA_003648845.1 Candidatus Aerophobota bacterium | reverse complement strand
ATATAAAATTTACAAATTTTTTCTTGTTTTTTGCCCATTAGATGCTAAAGTAATAAACAATTCCAGAGGAAGGAGGAAGCGATGAAAAAGATCTTTATTTTAGTATCTCTTCTGGTGCTCGCTTCTACAGTTCCACTTTCAGCCCAGGTACTGAGCCCATCAAATATCTTCTGGGGCACAAGAGGTCTGGTATATTCCGATTGGGACAGGATATATTACCCCTCGTATTCAAGTGGAATTGAAAGGAACTTCATTTTCGTACCATTTTCAACAAGCTCAATCTTCAATACAGGGCACTACACTGGTGGAACTTCATTCGTAATTGGTCCATTCAGGGTATTTTTCCTCGGAGATGTGTATTTTGATAGACAGAAAGCCTCTGCAGAATCCCTGAGTTACTCATATGGAGACACTCCATACGACACAGATGGAAATGGGAGACCCGATACGTACCAATATACATGGGATTACAGTTACAGCTATGATAAAAATAGTCTTGACCAGAGCAGTATGCTTATATCCCCTGGACTTGCACTTGCCCTTGGCCCCCTAACCGGTGGTGCCCGATACATCTTCCAGAGGGTTGCACATAATAACATTACATTTGATTATACAGAGCTCGAAACTATTACAGATACAACAGTAGCCTCCAATAATATTGCAACACAATCAGATCAGGAAATATCCCTTAAGATGAGGGATGGTGGGCTGGTAAACGGATTTGCAGCTGGTGGAAGTATAGATTTCGGTTTTATAAGAATACAGGGGGATCTTTTCACAACGGTAAAGACGTATGGAAGATATGATATGGATGCAATTTCAAGATCCCACAATCTTGCTGCTCCAGGAGATATCGACGGAACATCACAGGATTTTATCAAAGGCTCTACAACAACAACTGTTGAGAACGGATGGTTGAATTTTGCTGGTCTCAATAATGCGTCACTTATATTTGATCCTGCTACGGGGCTTACACACTTTGAGTATCAACCAAATGAACCCACAGGTAATTATCCTGGATCTTTTCCAACCAGTATACATATGCCCCAGATTGTAACATCAACAAACCTTTATGCTCAGGGCGAACTTTTCGGGTTTATTGTACCACTTCATACAGGTATGACCTTCTCCAAATTAACCAAAAAATCCTTTGTTAAAGAAAGCGAAAACATCAGCTACGCAAGTGCAGATGTTGAACAATCTCATACAACAACAATAGAAACGCTTTCTCTTTCTTCAGATGCTAATAGCAGTTTTTCAACAGGAACAGGTATTGTAAAAAGGTTCCACGGAAGCCCGATTATGTTCCAGGTTGGGATGATGTACTATATAGGTACCGAAGCTTACAATTTAAAAATCACCAGAAAGGTTGAAACAACCACACAGATTGATGTTGATGGCGATGGACAATACACCACAGCTGGAGTGGATACAAACACAACGCAGGTTCAGGATGGCTGGTATAAGATGAGAGATTACAAAAGTACCTACAGCCTGTTTGTTTTTCCAGTTTCATTTATTTTCAATATAACCAAAAACTTCGAGTTTTTTGGTAGCGCACAGATTGAGTACTATCTTGGGAAAGAAAAAACAGCATTTGTAGATACAGGCGCAGGTTTTGCTGACGGTTACAAAACAGATACCACAACTGACAACATAACCGGAACAGTTACTCCTAACAAAGAAAACTACGATGCCGAACCAGCCGCCCAGTACTTCGTAACAAGCATTAATAGTGCTGTTATTGGCTACTTTTTTGGATTGAGATACTTCTTCAATCCAAACCTGATTTTTACAACCCAGCTTATAAGTGCTGAACCAACTATTGATGGTGCTGCTGGCAGCCTTTTTGCGAATACCCTTATAGCCGAGGTTGAGTTTCTGTTTGGCAAGGAGAAGTAGACTTTTCGATAGATATTTCAGGAAATAAATAACAAGAGGGCTCATTTTTTGAAAATGAGCCCTTTTTTATTATTAACAATTGTTCATTACAATAAAATTTTTTTATAGTTAATAATTTTGAAGGATAAAAACGATAATAAAAATGATAAATACCAAATATGTGGTATTTTATAAATTAAGATGATAAAACATTATAGATAGAAAATACTATTACAATTAATAATTGTTTCTATAATAGCTGGATGTGGATACGTAACTGAAGAGGAGTACCTTCCTCGCTATTTTAATGATTCATAGAATCCTTATATCATAGATATTTACCCACCTGAGGGAAGCATACTTAATTCCCTGGAATATATTGATGTAACATATTCAGAACCTGTTTTGGGGGCAGATGTACTGGATAATTATACCTTAAATGGTTCTGGACTGGGAAGCCTTTCAATCCGAGACATAACCAATCTCTCTGACAATAAATACAGAATCTCTCTTTCTGGAAGCCCTTCAGATGGAGAAGTTACACTTACAATAAACAATATTACCGATTTAAACGAAAATTTACTGAGTGAAGAAGTATTTACCTATCAAATGGATCTAACAGGCCCCACTGTTGTGGCAACTCCCACCAGTGGAAGCAAAGTGGATTCTTTAACCCAGATTGATCTCCAATATTCCGAAACCGTGATAGGGGCTGATGTTCTGAACAATTATAGTTTAAGTGGATCGGGCATCGGGACACTCGCTCTGAGTTCTGTAACTGAAATAGGTGTTAACAAATATAGACTTACACTTACAGGTGCGCCAGGGGATTCTCAAATAGTGCTGACTATCTCAAATGTTTATGACGGTGTTGGTAATGCTCTATCAGGCAACACAATTAATTATACTGGTTGGTGGGATACAGACTGGCAGTATAGAAGGAAACTTGTTTTTGATAATAGCGGCCAGACGGAAAATCTGGTAGATTTCCCCGTGCTGGTAAAGCTAAACAGCAGCAGGATTGATTATTCATCGACCCAGGATAATGGGGAGGATATAAGATTTGTCGATCCTGATGGTACAGTTCTGAGTTATGAAATTGAAAGCTGGGATGAAAGTGGTGCTTCGATTGTCTGGGTAAAGGTGCCACAGATTGATGGTGGATCTACCACTGATTATATATGGATGTATTACGGAAATTCCTCTGCCACTGATGGGCAAAATGCCGCAGATGTATAGAGCAATGGATATGAGCTTGTAATGCATTTGGATGAAACAACAGGTAATTTTGAAGATTCGACCGGTAACGGTCATTATGGCCAGGCTTTCGATGGTGTTACAAGGGGAGTTAATGGGAAAATAGGAAAAGCGGTCAGTTTTGATGGAAGCTCAGGATATATTGCACTTAATATGAGTTATACAGGACCAAATGTTATACCCAAAATCACCATAACCACATGGTTTAGTACGACATATTCTGGGACTTCTTATAGTAGTAATTGGTCCTTTGTGGATTTCGATAGGTCTGATTTTTATAACTTTTATATAGCTGGTGATACCGGGGCTCTTGAGTTTTCCAGCACTGCTGCTGCAACCGATGACTTCCAAGCCAATACAACTGAACTAAATGATGGAACCTGGCATCTTGGCTGGGCAGTATATGATGGAAATGATAAAATAATCTACCTTAACGGCACGCAGGATGCAATCAGGACAAATGCTCATAGTGGTGCTGCAATAGGCATTTCCTCTACTAGATGGGGCTTCATTGGTGATGGTTCAGAGGCAACT
>QMQA01000207.1 GCA_003648845.1 Candidatus Aerophobota bacterium | reverse complement strand
CTCTCATCCAGTGCTCTTTGAAACCCCTGGTTGGGAGTCTCACCTATACCTTCATGGAATCTTTGGTTGTAGAAGCTGATAAATTCCTGAAATTTCTCATCAAGCTCTTTAAGGGAAAGATTCTCAAACTGGTTTCCTGACAGAACCAGGACTGGAAAAATTGAAACCACTTCTCTATTTTTCCAGTTGCCCTTGCATTTCCTGGAAGATGAGTGAGGAGTGTTGAATGAATCTTGAGGAGAACATATTTTACCTGGGTTATGACCTCATCTGGAGCAGTTACTACCTGCTGCCACATAGAAGGCTTTCTGGAACTGAATTTGAATTTACTGTCACAATCAGTATAGGCAAGCTCAAAGATGCCGTATTTTTCTATCACTTCCCTTAGAACAAGCAAATTGTTGTATACATCATCACTGGTAAATAAATGGCCAGCAAGGATCTTGCGAGAATGATCATCAAGGCAAACTATGGCACATATAAGCTCTTTTCCGAAATGAAAAAACCAGCTTCTTGAGGATGAGGTATCCAATTGCACCAACTCTCCTATGTTTTCCATTTCAAACCTCTTTGCCGGACGGAACCTTATAACTGCAGGCCTATAGTCAGGGAGCTCCAGAAGGATATTTCTCACCGTAGCTCGTGAAAGCTTCACAAGAATTCCCGTCTCCTTTAGCTCTCTTTCAGCAACATGGGCAATGTATTGGTAAAATTAGGATGCTTTCTCTTAATCTCTTTCACCTTTTCTCTTATCACTGTATTTACTTTATTCCAGGGCTGTCCTGATTTAGTATGGATTAAGGATTTTAGAGAGTGGTTTCCTTCTTTATATTTTTCCAGAAGGTTTCGTACCTGTCTTGTAGATTTTAATCCCATTTCCTTAGCTGCCTGAGATTGAGTTATCTTCTTTTTGATAAGTAGATCCAAAATTTTACCCCGATGAATGACCTTTTCAGAGTAGACAAACTCTTTTTCTTTTTTTATCCGCTTCATCGTTCCTCCTTTGAGAAGTTTTTCTACCATTATACGTCTCAAAGGAAAAAGCGAAACTAATTACTTTTACAAAAAGCGGAAATTTTGGCTTTTACGTAACACTAATTTGACAAATTTAAATTTTGTATTATAATCTGAAATGAAATGAATACAAACATGGAAAAAATAAAAAGTTTGCTGAAGAAAAAAGATGTAAAGCTTACTTATCAAAGAATTAAAATTTTAGATTATATAAAAAACAGAAAAAAGCATCCAACATTTGAAATGATTTATAACGATCTTGTAAAAGAGATACCGACAATATCAAAGACAACAATTTACAATACGCTCCATGTGTTTATTGAAAAAGGACTTGTCACACCTGTCAGCATTCCGGGAAAGGATGTAAGATTTGATGGGAATTCTTCCTGGCATCATCATTTCATTTGTGAGAGATGTGGGAGGATAATAGATCTTGATATAAGATGTGAATACCTTGAAAAAGGCGAAGTGGAAGGACACAGGATAAAAGAGTTTTATGGCTATTTTAAAGGGATATGCAGGGATTGTCTTGAGAGGGAAAAAATTTAAGGAGGTGTAAAAATGGAAGGTAGAATGCCCCTTATTGGGGAAAGATTTCCATCAGTTGAGGTCCAGACGACACAGGGAAAAGTTGAACTCCCTGATGTCTATTCTGGAAAATGGTTTGTCTTCTTTTCTCATCCTGCGGATTTTACGCCTGTTTGCACAACCGAGTTTGTAGCATTCCAAAAAAGGTATGATGATTTTAAAAAGTTGGGCTGTGAGCTAATTGGGCTCAGCATTGATCAGGTGTTCTCGCATATTAAGTGGGTAGAGTGGATTAAGGATAATTTGAAAGTTGAGATCAAATTTCCCATAATTGCCGATACTGGTAAAGTTGCCAATCTTTTAGGATTAATTCATCCGGGTAAAGGCACAAACACGGTAAGGGCAGTGTTTGTAGTAGATCCCAATGCGACTATAAGGGCTATTCTGTATTATCCTCAAGAACTTGGAAGAAATATGGATGAGATTTTAAGGATGGTTAAAGGGTTTCAAATTTCAGACAGAGAGAAAGTAGGAATACCTGCGAACTGGCCTGAGAATGAACTTATAAAAGATGAGGTTATCATTTCACCTCCAACTGATGAGAAAAGTGCAAAAGAGAGAAAAGCCCAATATGAATGTTTTGATTGGTGGTTCTGTCACAGAAAACTTTAATCCATTAAAGTAAATTTTAAAAGAGGTGAGAACGTGGGAGAAAAGGGGAAAGAGATTTTTGGGATGGAAGTGGAAAAACTTCTGGGATATCTTAACCGGGCGCTTGCAGATGAGTGGCTTGTCTGTTATCAGTACTGTTTATGCTTGACCGCCAGCTTGGGGAAAGATAGCTCTTTAACATCTTGAAACTATGGATTTTATTTACGGGCAAAGTCCCCCACTACAGGCTCTTATTGCTACAATATTTACCTGGGGAATGACTGCTCTTGGTGCATCACTCGTTTTTGTCACAAAAAAGCCAAGTGAGAGGCTGCTGAAAAGTATGTTAGGATTTGCTGGGGGAGTAATGATAGCAGCAAGTTACTGGTCGCTACTTGCTCCCAGTATAGAGATGTCCGAGGGCAAAAGTATAGTCTCGTGGTTTCCGGCAGCCCTCGGTTTCCTTGGTGGGAGTTTTTTTGTACTCGCCATTGACAGGATAGTTCCCCACCTTCATCTTGGCTTTCCCTTGGAAGAAAAAGAAGGAATTGAAACCCATCTCTCTCGCACCAGCCTTCTTATTCTTGCTATAACTTTGCATAACATTCCGGAGGGGATGGCTGTTGGTGTTGCTTTTGGTGCCTTATCCAGCGATTTATCGTATGCCACTTTTTTAAATGCAGTTGCTCTTACCATTGGAATTGGTATCTAGAATTTCCCTGAAGGTCTTGCTGTTTCCATGCCTTTAAGAGGAGAAGGTATCTCTCGCTTAAAAAGTCTGTGGTACGGTCAGCTATCAGGAGTTGTTGAACCTATTGCTGCTGTTGTTGGAGCTTTGGCAGTAACTATTTTCAGACCAATTTTGCCCTATGCGCTTTCTTTTGCAGCTGGAGCGATGATTTTCGTAGTTATAGAGGAGGTTATACCCGAGTCTCAGCTTGGCCATAATACAGATTTAGCCACAGTCAGTGCACTACTTGGTTTTGTGTTGATGATGGTCCTTGACGTTGCTCTTGGATAGCTTTTTGGAGTATTGACATAGAATAATTAAACCAGCTTTTTCGGGAAAGGAAAATATGAAAGCTTTAATCATAAGTGCAGATAACTTTGAGGCTTCAGAACTTTTGTGGTCCCCTACTACAGATTAAAAGAAGAAGGACTCCAGGTAGATTATATATGAAAAAAAGAAACAATAGAGGGCAAACAATCAGATCAAGGTTGACAAAACCCTCGATGGGGTCGACCCAGACGGATACGCCATTCTTTTGCTGCCAGGTGGCAGGGTACCTGAGAGGATAAGAAAAGAGAAAAATAACTTCAAGACAACCTTCTGACCTCTCTGCCTTTTTGAGAGAGACTATAAAAATGCTTAAGCTAAGAAAGAAAAAGGTGGGAGATAGGTAGAAGGAATATTTGTTGATGGAATAAATTAAGAATCAAAAATTAAAAAGGAGGTTTTATCATGGCTAAGGTAACAAGAGAGG
>QMQA01000206.1 GCA_003648845.1 Candidatus Aerophobota bacterium | reverse complement strand
ATCAAACAACCATTCTGCATAAATGATATCAAAATCATGTTTATAAAAAACAGCTTCAGTCCACGCCTGCCATTCAAGCCACTCTATTTCAATTCCTATTCCTACCTTCTTTAAATAATTTTGAAATGCAAGTATTACTCTCTTTGTGGTTTCATTCTCTTTGGATATTGGCACTACCATTTTGAACTTTAGCTCATAACTGCCCTTTTTCCTTATACCAGATTTTGTTTTTTCAGTAAATCCAACCCTATCCAGAAGAGCATTAGCTTTTTGAGGAGAATACTCCAGTGGTTTAACATCGAGGTTATATGCCCAGCTACCAGGAGCAAATGGACCAGATATAAGCTGCCCTTTTCCCTCGAAAAATGAATCCAGCATTTCCTGCCTGTTTATTGCATATGTAATTGCCTTTCTAACCTCTTTTATCGCGAGTACAGGGTTTCTCAGATTATACCCAAAAAATGAAAAGGAAAGAGTACTGTACGGATAAAGCTCAAATCTCGCATCACCCTGAATCTCTGCAATATCTCGTGGAGGGACTCTAACTTCAAGGTCTATGCCCCCAAAGAGTAATGTTTGAGTCATAATATTTTGATCGGCAAAAGGCCTCATAATAATCTTTGAGATATGGGGTCTTCCAAGATGATAATTGTTGTCAGCAACCAGTACAATTTCAGAACCCGGTCCCTCCCTACCAACAAACATATAGGGTCCAGTCCCTATAGGATGCTTGTATATCAGAAGATCCTCATCTCCTCTGAGATAATTAATATTCTTCAGCATAAAAGAAGGCAGGATTTTAAACGTAAACCTTCCAAGTACGTTTATTACAGGTTTGTTAAGAATAAACTTAACAGTATAATCGTTTACCTTTACAGCTCTATCTATAAAACTATACCTCAATTGAATTGAGGTAAGTGTTCTGGGGTTCATCATAATCTTAAAAGTCTTTACAACATCATCTGCCGTGAATTTAACCCTTTCCGTCTGGCCGGGAACCGGATGCCAGTAAACATTTTTCCTTAAATAGAATGTTATCTCCCTGAAGTTTTTTGAAACTTCCCATCGTTCGGCAAGATCTCCTCTTATTTTACCATCAAAATCATAATAGACCAATGAGCTATAAATAAGCTCGAGAAATCTTATTGAGATTGCATCATTTGCAAGAATCGGAACAAATCTTGTCGGTGCACCATACTCACCGTAAATCAGAGTTCCCCCATAGTTTTCCTGTGAAAATACACTGATTGGGAAAACAATTCCCAGAAGCAGTACTGTAATATATAGGATTTTTTTAACCGACATTTTTAATTTCCCCTTTTACATCTAATCATATGATGTAGCTAATTTTTCAGAAAAAAATCTCTCCACCCATTTTATTCTATAAATGCTTCTCCGCTACCCCTTTGTTTATAGGAATAGATGGACTGAAAATTATTCTGAAGAAGTCTGATCCCTGTAAAATGTTTTCCAAGAGCAAAAAGTATTTCAAGGCTTTCCGAGTAATATTCTCGCAGATAATACACATATGCAAGTTTTAGAAGAAATTCTGGATCATTTGTTTCAATTTTATTCTTGTTACCCTTGTCCCTCGCCCTTTCAAGATAATATATAGCTTTTATTGTTCTTCCGGAGTACAGAGCCAGCTCACCAAGAAGAGCTGAATCCCTTCTCGTCCTATTCCACTGGGTATCATAGATAAAAGATTCGACCTTAGCCACCAGATCTTTCGTTTTTTCATAGGGAACACCAGAGTTTATAACCACATACATCATTTCAAGTAAAGTGGATGGTCTGGCAAATATTTTTTCTATCTCTGCGCTCAGCACTTTTAAAGCCTTTCTCTCTTTTCCAGTCATAATTTTGAGCGAATTTTCAAGCGCAATTGCGCGAACCATGGTGAGTGAACTTGCTACAGAGAGCCTCCTGGCTTTCTGGGCATACCTGAAACTCTTATCAATTTCTCCTAGATACAGGTACATCTGGGCAACGTAAAAAGAAGCGAAAGAAGCCAATTCTCCCGATGAAGAAAGTGCTATTGGCTCAAGGTTTTTGATAGCTTCCCCAAAAATTATTTTTGCATAACTGTCCACCATTGATAGGTCGTAAAGCCTCACTTCTTTAAACTTTAAAGGCTTATAGATGTAGAGCGGAACATCCAGGTCTACACCCTTTACTATTCTGTAAGCTTCTTCATAATTTCCAGCTTTCATTAATGTATATGCATAGTTGAGAGTAAGAATCGATCGATACTTTTTCCCCACCTCCCCCATCTTTTCAAAGGCCCATTTTGCAATCTCCTCACCTTTTGAAGGATTAATTCCCAGGTAACTGTAAAGATAACCTGTCACAGAGGCTGAGAGGGGTGTGGACTTTTCAAGTTTGTTAAATATTTCAAAGGCTCTGTCCTTTTCACCACTCATATAGTAGGATGCGGCCATATATGCCGAAGAATACCCGGCAAGAGGTTCCCGAAGTATTCCTTTTCCAGCCACCTGTGTCAGAATACCAGCCGATTCCACATATTGTTTCATAAAAAAATAACTTATTCCCAGGAACAGCTTTAACTCCGGAGGTGTGGGTTTCTCCTTTCTAACTATCTCTTCGAGATAACTCTGGGTTGTAATGAAATTTATTTCAGAAAGTTCGTGATAGAACTCACCCTTTCTGTAAAGGATCCTGCCAACTGTATAGGCAGTAGTTATATCCGGTTTTATTTTCTCCTCTCTCAGAGCCTTCTCTATTAGCTGAATTGCCTCGTCATAGTGATTTATACGATTGAGTTTGAGAGCTTCCTCTATTTCTTTTGGGATCGGATACGCAGTTGCGCTGAACAGGAATAAAAAAAATAATGCAATAAATGGAATAAGTGTAATTCTACTGATATTTATTCCATAAATGCCCTGGATAGCCTCCGATCTACATTGATTTCTCAGTTCCATATTTTTTCTTTGCCTCGAACAATAATCTCTGATACTCCTGAAAATAGGTGGTATTGGCAATAAAGATTCTATCCCATCCTAATACCTGTGCTCTAAAAGCAACCAGCCCATTTGAGGATACTGCGATGTCATGATTTATGCGGGTTTTTGTTTCAACAAGTACCTCTTCTCCCGTTTCAACATCAAAAATATATATAGGATTGTATCCACTTTCAATACTTTTAGCATACAATATCCTCCTGCTGTCTGGTAGCCAACCAACACCCTGATTATTATCCTTGATTACATTTGGAATCTTGAAATAACTTACCAGCTCTTTCCCTGCCTTTGGAGCTGACCCATCCGATGGAATTACCATGATCCCCCATCTTTTCGTATTGAATGGATCCCTCTCCAGATTATAAGTGGTATAAAAAGCTATGTACTTTCCATCCGGCGAATATTTAGGCAAAACATCATCGAACAACCACTTAACAAGAACCTCATCCTTTTGCTCATCTGTACCTGCATTACGAATTACATGAATATCATGTGCAAACTTTCCGCCTGTAGTGTACACGATATCTTTCCCATCAGGAGACCATCTCGGGAAAAAATCTGTCTCTTCACTGAACGTAAGTCTCTTCAGTTTTCCGGTTTCGATATTAATCATATAGAGGTCCCCATTACCGGTTCTTCCAGAAGTAAATACAATTCGCTTTCCTTCGGGAGATACTCTTGCCTGACCGTCCTTACTCATTTGCCTGGTCAGCATATAGT
>QMQA01000205.1 GCA_003648845.1 Candidatus Aerophobota bacterium | reverse complement strand
TTCCTTTGGTGGGAGCTGCGTTTCAAGATAAAAGGTGATGTATGTATTGCGTTCAGATTGTGGTCACAATATGGTCACAGTAGTTTGGTATTTTAGGTAGGTATTTGTGTTGGTAGAGAGTTGAAGTTCCCCCGCCACCAACTCTCACCCACCTGACATACCCTAAAAATTTACTGTAAGTTTTTATTAGCCCATGTTTGCCACTTGATTGTGGAAACCCGCATGAATAAAGGGTAAAATTTTTCATTTGGCACTACAAAGTGCTAAAAGCCGCCCTAAATCTTTGTTTAAGCCGCGTTTTAAAAAACATAAAAAAGCTAAGATAAGAGGAGGATGAGATATATGTTTCTTTTACCCTTTGGGATATCTTGTAGGTTCAGAATAGCGATTATTTTAATAAAGCTCTTTGTCTTCCGTAAAAGGGTTCTCTGGTAATAATCTTCAAGCCCCCCTTGTCCTGATTAGTTGACATAACGGGAAAGGGTAGTAATATAGCTTGTGGGTGTAGGATAAAGTATGTTAGGGAAAGAAGGTTGCCCCGAACCGATATAGCTTTTGCTGAGACTGCTTTATTGTGGGCTCTGCTCGGGCAGAAAAAACATTTCTGCTTTTAAACCTTAAATAGGCCTTCCATGAAAAAACACCAGGCTAATAAAATAAAAATCCGCCAAAAAGTCCACAAATTTTTCCTTGTTAGATCCTCTATTTCAAAAATAAAACCAACCAAAGCTACTGCCTCTTGTTTAAAGACTCTATATCAAGATATTAAAGAAATCAGGGTATTTACCGGAAATAGTGTTTTGCCCCCGCAAGACAGACTAAGTTATCTAATCTACACCAAAAAAGGAGGACATGATGAACAAACAGGAACTTGTAGCTGAGATAGCAGGAAAAGTGGGAATAAGAAAAAAAGATATTGCCAGTATTGTTGATGCTTTCATTGAAAAGGTAAGTGATTCTTTATCAAGGGGAGAAAAGGTAACCTTAGTTGGCTTTGGCAGTTTTCAAGTAATACAGAAAAAGGCAAGAAGAGGAGTAAACCCTCAGACAAGAAAAACTATCCAGATCCCTGCTAAAAAGGTACCTAAATTTGTGCCTGGAAAAACTTTGAGGGAAAAAGTGGGATAGATATTGTGGAATTTGTGGAGGTGGATGCGGGGGCAAACAGAAAATTAAAAAGTGACAGAAAAACAATGTAGCACAAGGATGGCTCAAACGGTATAGGATGGATTAGTTATCATTGTAAAGTAAAAAAAGATAGCTGAGGTCCTGATAACCGTAAAAAATTGCATTTCGGCAAAGGAGGTAAATGTGCGTGAGCTGGTGGAACATATCGTTAAGCAAATTGTAGACGATCCTGATAAAGTAGAGGTTAAGCAGATAGGTAGTGGGGGAGCTGTTGTTCTGGAAATCTCTACAGCTAAAGAGGATCTGGGTAAAATTATAGGAAAGAAAGGAAGAATAGTTAATGCTTTAAGAGTTATTGTGGGGGCAGCAGCTGGTCAGCGTGGTAAAAAGGCAGAAGTGGAGATTTTAGAAAAATAAACCATTTAAGTTAGCATGAAGATTAATCTATGTGAGAGTTGTCGAAAAGAGATAGAATGTTTCATGAAAGGTATTTTTAAACGTGAGGATTGTAAGGCCTGTGAACCTTTATCACCAGAGGAGCTTTTAGAGAAAGATGAATTTGCAAATACTATTATGGTTGGCCTTTGCCCTGAGTGTGGAAGTGAAAATACCATTAACTGTGAAAATGAACCATCTATATAGGATATTACAATAGGTGCATGCCTTAATTGCAAAACTACTGGTATACAGAATGTAGGGATGTATTTAAGGAGAAAAGGAAAGTTTGTCCCCATTGGATGTTTTTAAAAAGAACATTTAGTTTGTTTATTTTTGGGGCTAAATTTAACTGACAAGGACGTGGTTAATAACCGTCATGGATCAAGTTCCTCGCTTAATGGAGTTCTAATAATGAGGAGAAAAAGAAGATATGTTGTAGCGACAGTTGTTCAGACAAACTACCCACTTGAGGGGGTCTATAAAATCAGGGAGTACACGCTTTACCCATGTTCTCTTTTAGTAAGAAATGTGGGTATCTTGCGTAAAAGTCCTCATTTACCTCTATCTTATTTTATTATTGCTGTAAATACTACTATCCCTGAAGAAGATCCAATGCAATTAGCTAAAGAATGGTACAAATCAATTGGCCTACCAGAGAAGAAAGCAACCTTTCTCGCTGAACACGAGTACAGGATGTGTATTGACCCTCAGTATCGCTCCAACTATATTGCGCAGATAGGGATAGGTAAGGAGTTCGAAGTCCTTTATAGACAAATTGACCCTTGGAGAAATATGGCAACTCTAATCGGAAGAGAGCAGATTGAAGGCTTCGTCGCATGGCTATCATGTCTCACTCGAAGTTGGATGAAGCCATACTGTGAATCTGCCGGAAACTATATGCACTCTATTATCTGCACCCTGAGTGTCCAAGAGTTTAGAAAAGAGGGGTTTAAAAAACTGGAGGAAGATGCTTACCTCAAAATCGAGGAAACAAAAAAAGGAGATTTTATAGATATAGAGAGACCTGATTTTGTAGGGTCTATACTGGCAGGAACATTGAAACTCCCATCGGATTCCCTTATTCTTACTGCGAAACTACTCTCCATGGATGAGGCAAAAAAAGAAAAATTCCTAAATGCTTGTTATGCGTATGCGTTCGCATTGGATCGCATGGCCATATCCCCTTCACTAAGTATTATTGGGTTAGTATCTGCCATTGATGCATTAAAGCCAAAAGGAATAGGATCTAAGAAATGGTTTGAGTCTTTCGGTGAAGACCTCCTAAATAACTATTCAGGCCTTTTATCAGAATATCAGAAGAAAATTCTCAGGTCTTTAGGGAAAATCTATAGGGATAAAAGATCTAAATTTGTTCATGCAGCTCTTTGCGGCAAAGAGACCTATACACGGAGCTTGCTCCTAGGAGCTCTACATGACATAGTGAAAAGAGATTTTAAATCACTAGATTTTGGTGTGGAGCTAGAGGAGTTGAGCAAACTGATAAACGTTTACCTTATCAAATGGCTGGAGGATAACACAGAGGGAAAAAGGCGCAAGGAGTAACTGATGAACAAAGCAGATCTGATAAACGAAATAGCGGGCAAAGCGGAGATATTACCAAGAAAGATGCCCGAAATGTAGTGGAGGCTGTAATGGGAACTATCAGGGATGTTCTATCTAAAGGGGCAAATACGAGGGCAACTCATAATAACAAAAGAATCCACCTAACAATGCAAGATGAGGTTGAATTCTAATGACGAAAAATCTTATAGGAAGATGTGGTTTTTACTGTGGAGTATGCGAAGTTTACCGGGCATACAAGGACTCGAGGGAACTACAGGAAAAACTTGCAAAAAAGTATAATTGTTCACCAGAGGAAGTGAGGTGTGAAGGTTGCCAGGCAATGGATATCTATGGATGGGCACATGAGAAAGAATGGGGAGCAAACTGTAAAATTTTAAAGTGTCTCACTACACAAGGGTTAACGTTTTGCTTCGAGTGTACTGAATATGACAACTGTCAGCAACATAGCCAATTTGCCAGTGTTTGTTTAAAGCTTGGAATGGACTTGAAAAGAAATCTTCAAATTATCCAAAAAGGGGAAAGTAGTGAATGGCTCCTGGAGCAGGACAAAAAATG
>QMQA01000204.1 GCA_003648845.1 Candidatus Aerophobota bacterium | reverse complement strand
GTCTTTTAAATCAACTGGTGAGAGCGGGAGGCTCCTTTACTCCCGGGGCTACTGGTAGACTGTTAAGACTGCTTAGCGGATATTCTGTCTTTATTTACCAGCTTCCCTGTCCTGAGTATATTTTTCTGGGCGAAAGGGATAAAAAATCTCAGGATGTGTGGGAGAGTTTTAAGGGATTTAAAGAATTTTTATCCTCCCTTGCCTCAGAAGTTAAAGAAAGAACCTATCAGATAATAAAAGACAGGGATCTGGTAGTTATAGGTATAGCTCGCTCTCCCTGTTGCTCATCTAGCAAGATTTACAGGGGATGCGATCTGGTTGAAGGTAAGGGTCTTTGGATTCTGGAGCTGGAAAAGAGATTTAAATTTGATATAATAGAATTTGACTTTAAGAAAGTTGATGAATCTCTGCAAAAAATAAAACAGTTTCTGGATAAAAAGGTTATCGGCTTTGAATCTGAGGGAAAAATTAAAGCTGGTACCTGAAAAACCCGGGGTTTACCTTTTTAAAGATAAAAAAGGTAAGATACTTTATATAGGTAAGGCCCTTTCTTTAAAAAAAAGAGTCAAATCTTATTTTCAAAGGGGAGAGTTTTCACCCCGCATTGGTGCTCTTGTTTCCAGAATAGAGGATGTAGAGTGGGTTGTTACCGAATCCGAGGCTGAGGCTTTTCTTTTAGAGTCCAATCTTATAAAACATCATCATCCCAGGTATAATATTAGATTTAGGGATGACAAATCCTACCCCTTTATTAGACTATCAACCAATGAGGATTTTCCACGAGTTTTTCTTACCCGCAACCCCAAAAGAGATGGATCTCAGTATTTTGGTCCTTATACAAATGTGAAGGCTGCAAGAAAGACCCTGAGGTTAATTCATCGCCTTTTCCCTTTGCGCAGATGCAAGGACAAATTTAAAAACCGTCTTTCTCCCTGTCTTAACTTCTACATAAAAGAATGCAGTGCCCCGTGTGTGGGCAGAATAAAAAAAGAGGATTATCAGCAGCTTGTTAAAGGTGTCTCTCTTTTTCTACAGGGTCATTACGAGGTTTTAATTTCTAATCTGAAACGAGAAATGCTTAAGGCCTCACAGGATGAGGAGTTTGAGCGAGCAGCAAAGATCAGGGATACAATTCGGGCTATTGAACGAATGAGCCAGACACAGACCGTTAGCTCCTTTCCTGGTGAGGATGTGGATCTTATTGCAATTGCCAGAGAGAGAAAACAGGCCTGTGTGCTTGCTTTTATAATAAGAGAAGGCAAAGTTATAGATAAAAACCATTTTTTGCTAAACATAACTGCTGAAGATACCCAGGAAGAGATTTTGGCTTCTTTTATTAAACAGTACTATGCTAAAGCATCATTTGTTCCTTCCCGGATAGTTGTCCCGGGAAAAGTTGAGGAGGAAAAGGAAATAGCCTCCTGGCTTTCTCAGAAAAGCGGGAAAAAGGTGAGGATAATTTGTCCCCGAAGAGGAGACAAGAAAAAGCTTTTAAATTTGGCAGCCCAGAATGCAATGCTCCTTCTTAAACAGAGCAAAGGAGAGGAAGAAAATGAGGCTCTTTATCAGTTGAAAGAATACCTGGAGCTTTCTGAGCTACCATTCAGGATAGAAGGAGTGGATATTTCCAATATCGCAGGTTCTGAGGCGACTGGTTCTGTTGTTGTTTTTGAAGGGACAAGACCCAAAAAATCAGAATACAGAAAGTTCAAAATTAAGACTGTTCGGAAAATTGATGATTTTGCCATGTTAGAAGAAGTTATTAGACGTCGGTATACAAGAGTTGTGAATGAAGGAAAACAGCTTCCCCAGCTTATTCTGGTTGATGGAGGAAAAGGACAGGTAGGAGTATGTTTTAAAGCTCTAAAAGAGCTTAAACTGCAAAATATCTGTATTGTTGGTCTTGCCAAGGAGTTTGAGCAGGTTTTTACTCCCTATCAGAAAAGTCCTGTAGATATACCAATAAACTCACCTGCTATGAAACTTCTCCAGAGAATCAGGGATGAGGCCCATCGTTTCGCTCATTCATATCACACCAGAGCGAGGGAGCAAAAAATTACCCGATCTGAACTGGAGAAAATTCCGGGAATAGGAGAAAATACAAAAAAGCTTCTTCTGTCCCATTTTAAATCCCTGGACAGGATAAAACAGCTCACACCTCGGGAGCTTATGAGTATCCCCGGGATAGGAGAAAAAAGAGCAAATCTTATAATTAAATGGCTGGAGGGTGTAAAAAATTAATAAGCTGGCTCTGATAGAAGGTAAAGGGATATGGGTGGGGGTGGTTGTTTGCGGTGAGGAATTAAAGAGGATTTTCTTGGGTAAAAATAAAGAGGATGTCCTTTATAAATTGGAACCCGAAGTAGAGATTGACTTTTTCTCACCTCTTCTTATAGATATTAAGAGAGATTTAGCTCTGTATCTTGCGGGAAAGAGGATAGATTTCCCTTCTTATCCATTAAAGATGGACATCTCACCCATAGCTCAAAAGGTTCTATATGAGGTTCGAAAAATACCTTATGGAGAGGTGAGAAGTTACGGGTGGGTTGCGCAGAAACTAAAGATGCAAGGATATCGGGCCGTAGGTCGTATTTTAAGTATAAATCCTTTTCCCATTATTATTCCCTGTCATAGAGTAATCCGTACAGATGGAAGTTTGGGTGGGTTCTCATCAGGGATTGAGCTAAAGAGAAAACTCCTGGAGCTTGAGGGAATATCAATTTAAACCGATGAGAGAATTTATAATCCAGTTTCCCGAAAATTTCAGATCAAAGATAAAACTTAACAAGCTTTCCACACCCGGTCTGTTTAAGAAAGTTTTTTCAGAAAACCGGTTACACTCTTGTCTGTAAAATTAAAGATGGTATAATTAACCACGATTATAAAAAGAGGTTTTCACTATGATAGGTAATCTTCTGGTAAAGGTGTTTGGGAGCAAACAGGAAAGAAATATAAAAAAACTTATCCCCCTTGTTAACAAGATAAATTCTCTGGAGAAGAAGATCTCCAAATTGGGGGATAAGGCCTTGCAGGCAAAAACTGATGAGTTTCGTGGAAGGATTAAAAAAGGTGAAACCTTGGATGATATTCTTCCTGAGGCATTTGCTGTGGTAAGGGAGGCAGCAAAAAGGACTATTGGTCTTCGCCATCACGATGTTCAACTAATGGGAGGAATAGTTCTGCACAGGGGAGCTATTGCTGAGATGGCTAACGGAGAGGGGAAAACTCTGGTTGCAACTTTAGCAGCTTACCTGAATGGCCTGGAAGGAAAAGGGGTTCATGTGGTTACGGTAAACGATTACCTGGCTCGGCGTGATAGAGAATGGATGGGGCCAGTTTATGAGTTTTTAGGTCTTTCAGTGGGAGTGATCCAGAATGGTATGGGTTCTGCAGAACGCAGGAGGGCTTATCAGTGTGATATTACCTATGGAACCAATAATGAGTTTGGATTTGACTATCTAAGAGATAATATGGCAACTTCCATAGAAGATCAGGTGCAAAGGGGTCACCATTATGCCATAGTTGATGAGATTGATAGTATTCTCATTGATGAGGCACGCACTCCCCTTATTATTTCAGGACCTGCTGAGGAGTCCACCGAACTTTACTATACTATTGATGGATTGGTTCGCAGATTAAAAAAAGGTAAAGATTATGAGGTGGACGAGAAAGACCATACCGTTGCCTTAACTGAGGAGGGTGTGAGGAAAGTAGAAAATCTT
>QMQA01000203.1 GCA_003648845.1 Candidatus Aerophobota bacterium | reverse complement strand
GAGAAGATATAGTTGATGGTGAATAAGAGTTATATAATTGATTCTTGGTTTTTGGTTTTTGGTTCTGGGTTCTGGGTTTTTGGTTCTGGGGTTTTGGTTCTGGGTTGTTGGTTCTTGGTTCTTGGTTCCTGGTTCTTGGTTCCTGGTTGTTGGTTGTTGGTTCCACTGGTGAAAACACAATAAATAGAAGGAGTTATGAATGCAAAGAAAAATAAAAATGTTAAGTATAATGGCGGTAACTCTCTTTTTGTTTGCAGGGCTGGTTTCCCAGATTGCAAGGGCAGATATTCTTGAAGAAGTTTTTAAAAGAACAGCTTATGTAGACCTGCAAAAGATATTTCAGGAGTATCAGAAAAAGAAAGACCTTGAGGTAAGACTGAGGCAAGAGACCGAGACAGGGCAAAAGAAGCTGGAGGAGATGAGAGAAGAGCTGGAAAGGTTAAAGAAAGAATATGAAACGCAGGAGCTTCTTTTGACCGAGGAGGCCAAGAAAGAACGCCAGCAGGAGATCACCGCGAAGGTAAAGGAAGTTGAGAGTCTGCGGCAAAAAATCTCCAATCAGATAAAAGTGCGGCAGGATCAGTACACTCAGGAAATTATCCAGGATATAATTAATAAGATAAAACAGATAGCAGAAAGGGAAGGTTATATTTACGTCTTTGATAAGGCGGCTCTTGTTTATGCTGCACCTATTCAGGATATAACCGGACTCATTATAGATGAGTTAAACAAGGAATACGGGGCAGAGAAAAATGAATAAGAGTTTAAGCTTAAAAGAGGTTGCCATCCTTGTAGGAGGCAAAGTTAAGGGAAAAGAAGATATTGTTATAAAAGGTGCAGCCAAAGCCGAAGATGCTAAAGAAGGAGAAATTACCTTTGCTGTCTCTGAGAAGTTTTTGCGCATTGCGGAAAAATCCAGAGCATCTGCGGTAATTGTACCAGAAAACGTGGAGAACTTCCCCAAACCTATTATCAGGGTACGCAGTCCTCGTTTTGCTTTTGCTAAAGTGCTGGAAGTTTTTGCGCCTTCAAGATGCAAGTTTAAAGGTATTCATCCCTCAGCCATGATTGCTAAAGGGGTGAAGATAGGGGAAAGGGTAAGTATAGGCCCCTTTTGCATTATTGAGGAAGGGGTTAAGATAGAGGACGATGTTTGTCTTTCCGGGTTGGTTTATCTGGGAAAAGATGTCAGGATTGGTGAGGGCTCTTTCCTTCATCCCCGGGTTACTGTACTTGATGAAACCTGTGTGGGCAGAAGGGTTATAATACACTCAGGGGCTGTAATTGGTTCGGATGGTTTTGGTTTTGTTAAGATGGAAGATGGTTCTTATTACAAGATTCCCCAGATAGGAAGGGTAGTTATTGAGGATGATGTGGAAATTGGAGCCAATGTGACCATTGATCGGGCAACCACCGGGGAAACCCGCATAGGAAAGGGAACCAAAATTGACAATCTGGTTCATATTGCTCACAATGTAACTGTTGGGAAGAATGTAGCTATTGTGGCTCTGGTAGGCATCTCTGGAAGCTCACAGGTAGGAGACGGCGTGATTCTTGCTGGCCAGGTTGGAATTACCGACCATGTATCCATAGGAGATAATGCTATAGTTGGTGCTAAATCAGGTGTTACCAAAAATGTTCCTCCCTCCTCTTTTGTCTGGGGAATTCCAGCTCGCGACCATCTGGTGCAAAAAAAGATGATGGCTCTGGCATACAGGCTTCCTGAGTTTGCAAAGAGACTCCAGAGGTTGGAAAATTTAATTGAAGAGGTTAAAGATGAGGTGGCAAAAAACCATTGAAAAAAGTGTAAGCTATGAAGGTATTGGTCTTCACCTGGGGCAAAAGGTGAAAGTTACTCTGGAACCTGCTCCTCCTGATGAAGGGGTAGTTTTCGTTAGAGAGGACCTTCCTGGCTCTCCGGGTATAAAGGCTGCTGCATTCAAGGTGGTGGACAATCACAGAGGAACCACTATAGGAGAAGGAGATGTTAAAATCACTACAGTGGAGCATATTCTGGCTGCTCTTTCTGGAATGGGTGTTGATAATGTTACCATAAGGATGAATGGCCAGGAGTTTCCTGCCGGTGATGGTAGTGCTCTTCCCTGGGTTGAGTTGATTAAGACAGCCGGGGTTATCTCCCAGGATGTTCCAAGAAGGTTTTTTAAAGTGGACCAGCCTTTCTGGATGGAAGATAATGATAGAAGACTTGTTGTTTTGCCCGATGATGAGTTTAAAATTACCTATGTGGTTGATTTCCCCCAGAGTCCCTTGAAGTCCCAGTTCGCCGAATTTATAATAAATAAAGATACCTTTATCAATGAAATCGCCCCCTCACGTACCTTCGGATTTATGAAGGAAGTGGAGGACCTCAAAAAGAAAGGTCTCATTCAGGGAGGATCACTTGAGAACGCGGTGGTTATAGACGATAAAGGAGTGGTGAATAAGGAAGGGCTCAGGTTTCCAAATGAGCCTGTCAGGCATAAAATACTGGATTTAATTGGTGATCTTTATCTAATCGGAAGACCTTTAAAGGCTCATGTTATAGCAGTAAAGGCGGGACATCTTTTCAATGTAAGATTAGCCAAAAAACTGGAGAAACTTATGAAAAAAGATAATAAAACCGGTAGCGGTTTGAGTATAAAGGAGATAGAGAAGATACTTCCCCACAGGTATCCTTTTCTTCTGGTGGATAAAATCTTATCCATGGAAGATGGGGAAATTGTGGGAGTAAAAAACTTTACAATTAATGAGCCTTTTTTTACAGGTCATTTCCCCGGTCACCCTGTGGTTCCTGCGGCTTTAATTATAGAATCTATGGCTCAGGTTGCCGGAGTATACCTTCTCAGCACCAGCGAGAACCAGGGAAAACTTGCCTACTTTGCAGGAATTGATAAAGCTCGGTTTAGAAAACCAGTTGTGCCAGGAGACCGGCTTGTTACCAAAATAAAGGTTTTGAGTTTGAAAAAAACCTTTGGAAAATCCTCAGGCAAGGTAGAGGCAACAGGTTTCGTAGAAGGGGAAAAAGTTGCAGAGGCTATTTTTCTCTTCAGTCTGGTAGAAAGATAAATTATATCGAGAAAAAATGGAAAGACTTCCCTGGCATGTTGCTATTATAATGGATGGAAACGGAAGATGGGCTAAAAGTAAAGGTCTGCCCAGAATTGAGGGTCATCGGGTGGGTATGGAGAAAATTCGCAGGATAACCGAACTTTGCCAGGAAAAGGGTATAAAAATTTTAACTTTATATGCTTTTTCCAAGCAGAACTGGAACAGACCACGCCAGGAGGTAGAGTTTCTCATGCAAAGATTTGAAGATTACCTGGACAGAGAAGCTGATAATTTAATGGAAAAAGGTATTCGATTCCAGGTAATTGGCAGAGTGCAGGAGCTTTCTCCCAGTTTAAGAAAAAAAATCCGGGAAGTCACCCAGAGAACAAAGATTAATGAAGATTTTTTCCTGAATCTGGCCATAAACTATGGAGGACAGGAAGAGATAGTGGATGCGGTAAGGAGGATATCGGTACTGGTAAGGGAAGAGAAACTTTTGCCCCGGGCAATAGATGTTGAACTTTTTAAGAGGTATCTTTATACTCCTGATTTGCCTTATCCTGATCTTCTTATCCGCACGGGAGGTGAGATGAGGGTGAGTAATTTTCTTTTATGGCAGATTGCTTATACCGAGTTCTGGTTTACCTCTGTTTTCTGGCCAGATTTTGATGAGGAGCATCTGGAGGTAGCGCTGCGGGATTT
>QMQA01000202.1 GCA_003648845.1 Candidatus Aerophobota bacterium | reverse complement strand
GCCTTTCCAGTTACACTGGGACATGAGTTCTCGGGTATTATAGTTAAGGCAGGTAAAGAAGCGTTTAACAAGCGTACAGGCAAACCTTTTAAAGAGGGTGATATTGTAACATCCGAGGAGATGCTATGGTGTGGAAGATGCCGTCCCTGCGCAGATGGTTTTCCTAACCATTGTGAAAGGCTGCAGGAGCTTGGATTTACAATGGATGGTGCATTTGCGGAATACGTTAAGGTGGATTCTCGATATGTGTGGGATCTGCAGGAACTAAGAAGGATATACAAAGAAGACGATGTATTCCTGGCAGGAAGTTTAGTCGAGCCAACATCAGTTGCCTACAATGCAATTATGGAGCGAGGCGGAGGTATTCGTCCAGGAGATAATGTGGTTGTTATAGGAGGAGGTCCAATTGGTCTTGCAGCGGTAGCTATTTTGAAAAGGGCAGGTGCAGCTAAAGTAATTTTATCAGAACCTTCCAGATCAAGAGCAGCTCTTGGCAAGAAAATAGGAGCAGATTACATTATCAATCCCTTAGAAGAAGATTTTACCCAGAAAATACTCGGGATAACCGATGGTTTAGGTGCAAAATTATATCTTGAGGCAAGTGGTCTTCCTCATAAAGTTTTCCCTGAAATTGAGCGCACCATATGGGAGGGAAAAGAGCTTAATAGCGTTGTGGTGATTGTGGCACGCTCAGCTGAAAAAATTCCCCTTACAGGTGAGATATTCCAGGTAAGAAGAGCCTCCATAGTTGGCTCTCAGGGACACTCAGGTCATGGAACCTTTCCCCATGTTATATCTTTAATGGCCTCGGGGATGAATCTAATTCCTTTGATTACCAAGAAAATATCTCTGAATGAGGTTCCTGAAAATATAATTATGCTTCAGACAAACCGGGAAGAAGGAAAAATAACAGCATTTCTGGAGTAATGAAATGGAGAAAATGCTGGCTGCAGTTTTTGAAGAAGAGGGAAAGCTGTCCTTAAGGGAAGTTTCTTTGCCAGAAATTCAAAAAGACAGTGATGTTCTTATTGAAGTTGAGGCAGCAGGAGTTTGTGGGACGGATCTTAAGATTCTGGAAGTACCTCCTGGTCATCCTGCCACCACAGGAGTAATTTTGGGACATGAGTATACGGGAAAAATTGTAGATATGGGTAAAAAGGTGCGGTGCTTTAAAGTGGGAGATAAAGTAGTGATCAATCCTAACATTTCCTGTGATGGTTGTAGTTGGTGCAGGATGGGTTTTCCCAATTTGTGTGAGAATTTAACTACTCTGGGGATATTTATCGATGGCGGATTTGCAAGATATAGTGTAGTTCCGGCAAAATCTGTTTATCCTGTATCTTTGGATGTACCTTCTGAAGAAGCCGCTTTTGCTGAACCTTTGTCCTGTGTTATAAGTGCCCTGGAAAAAATTAATTTTCAAGTTGGGGAGTCAGTAGTTATCTTAGGAGCAGGTCCTATCGGGCTTTTATTTACTCAACTTTTTAGAGCTGCCGGAGCAGGTGAAATAATAGTATCAGAGATCTCGGATTACCGGGTAAAATTTGCTGAGGAAAGCGGTGCTACTCTCGCTGTAAATCCTCAAAAAGATGAGCTTGAAAAAATGGTAAAGGAAAGAACAAAAGTCGGTGCAGATGTGGTAGTTGATGCAGTAGGAAGTTTGTTCAAACAGGCCTTAACACTGGTAAGACCAGGAGGAAAAGTACTTCTTTTTGGACAGGACTATAAGGCAAAAGATGAAATTACCCAAAATGATATTACCAGGAATGAGGTAACTGTGGTGGGAAGTTATATTGCCCGATACACATTTCCTCAAACTGTAAGAGTTATTGAAAGCGGCAATTTAGCTCTGAATAAACTTATAACTCATCGTCTCTCTCTTGAGGCACTTCCTCAGGGACTGGAGGCACTGAAAAAAGGTGAAGCAATTAAGGTAATTATTAAACCATAAAATGAAGAAAAAGGTAATCTCTATAGATGATATAGCAAAACGTGCCGGTGTTGCCAAGAGTACAGTTTCCAGGATATTAAGCGGAAAGGGTCAGTTTTCTGAAAAGACAAGGTCAAAGGTTCTCAGGATAGCAAAAAAACTTAACTATAAGCCAAATCCGATAGCAAAAAGCTTAAGGAGCAGAACCACTAAAGCTATAGGCCTTATGCTGCCCAACGTAACTTATCCCTTTTATCCCGAAGTTATAAGGGGGGTTGAAGACGTAGCTTTTAAAAATGGTTATATTGTTATTCTGTGTGATACAAATGAAAGTAAGAAAAAAGAGTCAATGTATTTTGAAATATTTGAGAATCGCTGGATTGATGGGATTATATACGCAGGAATAACTGGCGAGCCAGAAGAAGAAGAGCACATATACGCTGCGCTTAAAAAAAAGCTCCCCATAGTGTTTATTGACCGAGAGGTAGAAGGGCACTTTACCTGTACGATTATGATAGACAATGAAAAGGCAGCTTTTGATGCCACTAAATACTGCCTTGAGTTAGGCCACAGGAGAATAGGGTTTATCAGAGGGGTGAGCAGGGAAAAAAAAGAGATAAAAATATTTACCCGCAGGTTTGAGGGATACAGAAAAGCTCTTTTTGATTATGGATTGGAGATTGATCCGGAGCTAATAGTAGAAGGAGACCTCACTCTGGAAAGCGGAGTGGTAGCAGCAAAGAAACTTCTTGAGAGGAGGGTTTCTTTTACGGCTATTTTTGCCAGCAATGATTTGATGGCTATAGGAGCGATGAGAGAACTACAGAGGAGAGGTTATCGAATTCCAGGGGATGTTTCCATTATAGGGCTTGATGATATTCCTCTTGCCAGTTTAGTTAATCCTTCTCTCACCACTGTTGCTCAACCCAAGTACGAGATAGGAGTCGAGGCTACAAAACTTCTCCTCAAGAGGATAGAAAACCCTCAGGTACCGAAAAGAAAGATAGTCCTGGATACAGAACTTGTGGTCAGACAATCAACTGCTCCACCAGGAGGCGGAGTTAAACTCATAAACAATAAGGAGGAAGAAAGTGTTCAGCAAAGAAAAAAGTAGCATGTGGATAACCACGGAAAACCCTGCTATTATCTTTGAAGATACAGAGGTTGGCAGGTTAAAAAAACAGATATGGGACGCAACGGAGGAAGAGATTGATGTTATCTTAAAAGAGTATGAGGTTCCCTCACCACCAGAGCTTGGAAAACCAGGATGTTACATCCAGACAACACCTCGCTGGAAGCTGGTTGAAAATCGCCGAAAAAACGATATTGTGCTTATTCCAGTAGGGTGTACGGAAAGCCATGGAAGACATACTATATCAGGACTTGATAGCTTCATGGTTACCCAGATTTGCGAGGCGGTGAGGCGCTACACCGCCAAAAAGAAAAGACCTGTTAACCTTGCTTTTAACCCCTTAAACTATGGAGCTCATCCTTACCATCATATAGGAATGCCAGGTACTGTAATTATACCTCAAGATGTGGTTAAAGAGACCTTAATTTATGTAATGCTTGGTCTTTGGAATGATGGTTTCAGGAAACAGATTATTGTAAACAACCATGGTCAGCTCTGGGTCCTTGAAACAGCGCTTCATGAGTTTATGTATCGCTACCAGCTCCCTGGCATTTTCCAGGTACTTGACTGGCATAGGGCAGTAAGAGAGTTTTTTTACCCCAAAGGGAAAGATGATTTAATTGAAACACCTTTTATCCATGCAGATGAGGCAGAAACATCGGTTGCCCTTTTAATGTTCCCCGAGGGTATGGTTGATATG
>QMQA01000201.1 GCA_003648845.1 Candidatus Aerophobota bacterium | reverse complement strand
TTGATTAAAATAGGTTAAAATAAATGGAGCGGGGAACGGGACTCGAACCCGCGACCATCGGCTTGGAAGGCCGATGCTCTACCAACTGAGCTACCCCCGCATCCTTAAATGGAGTCCTGGGGGACTCGAACCCCCAACCCATAGCTTAGAAGGCTGTTGCTCTATCCTGTTGAGCTACCAGGACAGCTGTCCATTATGACCATTCTATCTATAAACAATAATAATTTTTCCCCTTATGTCAATATATCACTAAATTTCTACTTCTTGTTCATTTTTTTGTTTAATCTCTCTATCAGTTTGGTGTATCTTTTGGCCACCTTATTATTTTTTATTGCAATAGCCAGGGCTTTTTTATCTCCAATAAGTATAGCTAATTTTTTAGCTCTTGTTAGAGCAGTGTAAAGCAGGTTTCTCTGAAGCATAATATAATGGGAGGTTAGAATGGGCACAATAATAGCAGGATATTCTGATCCCTGAGATTTATGGACGCTAACTGCGTAAGATAAGGTGAGTTGGGAAAGGTCCTGTCCCTGATAGATTACGCTTTTTTCCGGAAATTTTACCCTGATCGTTTCTTTTTCTCTATCCACCTCTTCTATTATTCCGATATCTCCATTGAAAACTTCTTTTTCATAGTTGTTTTTAAGCTGCATAACCTTGTCTCCAACTCTGAGGACTGTTTGCCCTCGCAAAAGATAAGGTCCTTTTGGATTTAAAATTTCCTGAAGGATCCTGTTTAACCTGGTAACTCCTGCTTTTCCTTTATAGAGAGGAGATATAACCTGGATGTCACAAAAAGGGTCAAAACCAAATTTTTCCGGCACCTTCTTACAATAAAGGTTTACAATTATTGTTTCTGCCTTAGCTGCATCAGATTCCTGCAGGAAATAAAAGTCTTTTTCTCCAAGATATTTCAAATCACGCGGGAAGGGAATAAGGTAGGGAAAATTTCCCTTATTTACACGGTGAGCATTTACCACTATAAGGCTTTTCTTAGCCTGACGGAAAATCTCTTCCAGTTTAACAACACTCACAAGTCCGGATTGAATGATATCCTGCAGGAGGTTCCCTGGTCCCACAGCAGGAAGCTGATCGGCATCTCCCACCAGGATAAGTCTGCAGGATGAAGGAAGAGCTTTAAGTAGTGCACTCATAAGCATAATATCTATCATTGAGACCTCGTCAACTATTACCACGTCTGCTCTTAATTTGTTTTTCTCATTTCTGGTGAATCCCTGACCTGGAACAAATCCCAGAAGGCGGTGTATGGTGCTTGCCTCCTTACCGGTAGCCTGGGATAACCTTTTAGCTGCTCTTCCTGTGGGAGCCGCCAGCAGGACCTTAAAGCCGAATTCTTCAAAAAGAAGAACTATTGATTTAACTGTGGTGGTTTTCCCGGTCCCCGGTCCTCCGGTAAGTACCATTAACTTTTCGGTGAGAGCGGTCTTAATTGCTCTTTTTTGACCGGAGGAAAGCTTCATCTTTTGGCGTTCTTCCAGCAAATCTATCATATTTTCCCATCCGAGTGGCAGGGCGTCTTTTTCCTTCTTCAGGAGACTGGTTAGCCTGGTTGCAACTTCCACCTCAGCAGAGTACAGGCTGGGGTGATATACTGCATCATCTTCTACAATTAAATGTCTTCTCTCCTGCAGGCTAAGGATTGTCTTTTCTATTAGCTCCTCTTCTACCTCAAGAAGTCTGGCAGATTTTTCCTTGATTTCTTCAAAGGGAAGAAAGGTGTGACCCTGTTCTGTGCTTTGAATTAGTGTGTGATGGATTCCTGCTTTTATTCGAGGAAAAGCCTCTTTCTTTATTCCTACATCCTTAGCTATAGAATCTGCTTTTTTAAAGCCTATGCCAAAAACATCCTCAATTAGACAGTAAGGATTTTCCTGAATTTTTTGAGGCGCCTCGTCTCCATAAGTAGCATATATTTTACCAACAGTTGAAGGACCTATTCCAAGAGAGTAAAGGTAGAGCATCACATCGTTTGCTCTTTTTTGCTTTTTCCAGGCAGAGATAATATTTTCCTTTCTTTTGGAGCCTATTCCTTCAACTTCTTCTAATCTGTCCGGATTCTTTTCAATTATCCTTAAGCTATCCTGGCCAAAATGTTTAACTATCCTTGCGGCTATACCCGGCCCGATTTTTTCTATTATCCCACTTCCCAGATATTTCTCTATCCCTTTTTCAGTAACAGGCTGGATTTTGATGTAACTTGTGAGTTTAAACTGTCTGCCATATTTCGGATGAACTGACCATTCACCTTCAATTTGTAGAAGTGTTCCTGGAGCAGGATTGGCAACATTGCCAACTATGGTAAAGATTTCATCTTCCCTTTCAGGCAGGGAACATCTTGCCACAAGATAGTTATTTTGTTCATTATAGTAAATGATTTTTTCCAGGGTGGCCTTCATACTAACCATAACTTCCTCTTGTTTCCATATCTTTCTTAGAGAAATATCCTTCAAGGCGTCTGTAGGCATCAATATGTTTTTCGTAGATTTTGCTGTACTTTTCTACCTGTTCTTTTTCCGGTAGAACCTTTTTTTTAATCTTTGGTTCAAATTCTTCCAGGTTTTTAAGCTTTTCCTGGGCAAATAAAGCTAAAATTACTGCTCCCATGCTGGCAGCCTCTTTTTCATACATGACATTAATGGGAGCATTAAAAAGATTTGCCTGTATTTTTAACCAGAGGTCACTTTTTATGTAACCTCCGCTTGCTATAATTACAGGTCGTTCTGAAATAAGGGGTTGAAAAACATCAAAAACGGCTCTCATCCTGCACATCACTCCTTCCATAATACTGCGGATTATATCTTTTGCCTCATGGCGAAGGGCCAATCCTATGAAACAGGCTCTCATGGCCGGATTCCAGTTGGGAGCTCTCTCTCCAGTGAGAAAGGGAAGAAAAATTAAATTATTGGCTCCCGGGGGAGATTTTTGTGCCTCTTTATTAAGGATTTCATAAATGTTCTGTCCCTTTTTTTGCGCCTCTTCGGCCTCTTTTTTGTACAGTTTGTCTTTGAACCAGCGGAGGGTAAGTCCTCCATTGTTTATAGCTCCCCCGATTATCCACCAATTTCTATAAAGATGGTAGCACCAGGTTCTTTCCCTTTCATCCAGAAAGGGTTTTCTGGAAGCAATACGTATGGCTCCACTGGACCCAACGGTAGAGGAGACCCGGTCTTTTTTTAATCCACTGGCAAGACTGCACAGGACCCCGTCCCCGGCTCCTGGATAAACAGGAACTCCCTTAAGCTTTTCCAAACCTTGCAGGGATCTAAGGGAGAGTTTTTCAGTTGCTTCCACAACCTGAGGTAGATTTTTTTTCTTTAAAGATAAAAACTCCAGAATCTCCTCATCCCAGCAAAGATTATGTACGTTTAAAAGTCCGGATCCGGAGGCAACGGAGGTATCTTCTACCAGCTGTCCTGTTAGCTTATGCAATATGTAGCTTTTAATTGAGATGAACTTATCTATTTTTTCAAAAATAGAGGGTCTGTCCTCCTTTAACCACAAAATTTTTATTGCCGGGTAAAGGGGATGAGGAGGGCAACCGGTTTTTTGGTAAAAATCTGGTAGCTCTTTTTTAACTTTGCCCACCTTACCTTTTCCTCTCGTATCAGTAAATGGATAAAGAGGTGTTAAAGGGTTTCCCTTTTTATCTATTCCTACAAGAGAATGAAAAACAGATGAGACACCTATTCCCAGAATTTTCCTGTAAGAGTGGGAAACTTTCCGCAGGCAAAAAATAAGGTTG
>QMQA01000200.1 GCA_003648845.1 Candidatus Aerophobota bacterium | reverse complement strand
GGTGGAGAATCCGGTGTTCAGAAAAGCGGTTGAGAGTAAGGCACTTGACAAATTTCTCATTTAGATTATGTTTAGACTGAATTGCCGGGTTAACTGTCATCAAGCGGGCTGATAAAGGATCGAGGCAGCTGAGAAAATTTTATCTTCGCTCCGAAATTTTCCGGAAGTAGAAGAGCAGCTGAGGTTGGGATTTGACAAAAATTGGGGAATTGGTATATTTTTACTCTAAGATATGTAATGGGGGAAGGGAATAGCAGTTCCTGAAAATAAACCACAGAAAGGAGGTGGTAGCAGGAGGGTAAGACTTTTAACCTGAAGGTTAAGATGGAAAGCAAAATGCTGGAAAACACAGTGGAAAAGAAAGTGAAAGATAATATAAAGGAGGAGGATAAAGGATGAGGAAAGTGTTAGTGGGGGCATTAATTGTATGCCTTAGTTTGGGTTTAGCCACCATAGCTATGGCGGCAGAGATCAGCTGGAGCGGCTCGGTGGATTTTGGTATTACAGGTGAAAGTGGTGGAAGTGTGGATATACTCACTGGTTGGGAGCTCGACGTCAGCGCTGCAGACTCTTCCGGTCCCTGGTCAGCAACTGTTGCCTTTGCGAATGACGCAGGTGCGTTTGATATTGATGATGCCTACATAGAGTATGCTGCGGAAGCTTTCACCCTGCAGCTGAACCCTGTTGGAGTGGGCAATGACCTGTACGATCTTGCTGTGGATGACGATATCGACCTCACCTCGAATCCTGGAATAAGCCTCACCATTCCTATGGAAACTTTTTCTTTCTCTCTTGTTGGCAATAAAGCATCTGGTGCGGATACCTACAACTTTGGTGCTGGAGTTGACTTCTCAATGGATAATCTTGGATTTGGTCTTATCTTCAACTCCGATCAGGAAAGCGCAGAGTTTGATAGCTCCTATGCCGGTAAGATTAGCTACACCATGGATGCCCTGACCCTCACCGGTGAGTACGGCGCAGTATCAGGTGGAACACTTGATGGTGTGTCCAGGTACTATGCCGAGCTGGGTTACACTCTTACTGGTGGAAGCGTGATAACCTTGAGCTACCTTGGAAGCAGTGAAGACTTGTCCGAGATTTATGCTGAGCTTTCCACACCGATCGCCGAGAAAGTCGATTTTATTGTTGATCTGACCAGTACCACTACTGGAGGAAGCACCACTACAGAATACGAGGCTTATCTTGAGTTCAGCCTTTAATAGGGTCTTTTGAGTGAAAATTCAGGGGCAAGCCATTCTCGAGAGGCTTGCCCCGTTTCCCACCAGAGGGAAAGAAAAAGACCAGGAAAATTCAAAGCAGATGTTTTTAAAAAGTTGTCGCCTGATAATAGTTTGCTATAATAAATAAAAACTCATATAAATTCTGGAGCAAAAAATATATGGCAGAAGTAAGATTAAAAAATGTTACCAAATGCTTTGGTAAGGTAGTTGCAGTAAAGAACTTCTCACTTGATATAAAGGATGGAGAGTTTATTATCCTGGTTGGTCCCTCCGGGTGTGGGAAAACCACCACTCTTCGCACTATTGCCGGACTTGAGGAGGTAACAGCAGGGGAGATTTACATAGGTGAGCGTCTTGTCAACGATGTTCCTCCCAAGGATAGAGACATTGCCATGGTTTTTCAGAACTATGCTCTATATCCCCATATGGATGTTTACAGGAATATGTCCTTCGGGCTCAGGCTTCGCAAAGTTCCCAAACATGAGATTGACAGGATTGTGAAGCAAACCGCAGAGCTTCTTGGAATTAGAGAACTTCTGGATAGAAAACCCAAAGAATTATCCGGTGGGCAGCGCCAGAGGGTTGCTCTGGGAAGAGCAATCGTGAGAGACCCCAAAGTTTTTCTCTTTGATGAGCCTTTATCCAATCTTGATGCCAAACTCAGGATTGCCATGAGAGCTGAACTTCTTGCTCTGCACCAGAGATTAAAGACCACCACCATTTATGTAACCCATGACCAGCTGGAAGCTATGACCATGGGAGACAGAATTGTGGTAATGAATGAGGGTGTTATCCAGCAGGTGGATACTCCCCAGAATGTATATGATCACCCTGTTAACAGGTATGTAGCCGGATTCATTGGCTCACCTTCCATGAACTTTATTGATTGTGTTGTAGCCAGAAAGAACGGGAATCTCTATGTCCGTACCAAAGGGATGAGTTTGAGAATACCTCCGGATAAGACAAAGCTTCTGGAAGATTACATTGACAGGGAAGTTATCCTGGGAATAAGACCCGAGCACATTTCTGATACCCAGAGCATCAGGGATTACGAACCAGAGACAACTTTTAAAGCCTCTGTCTGGGTGGTAGAGCCCCTGGGTTCAGAAAAGCTCGTTCATATTAAAAATGAAGATGACACCTTAGTGGCTCGTCTTGACCCGCATGTACCGCTTCAGACCGGTGATACGGCAGAGTTTACAGCCCGGATGGATCTTGCCCACATATTTGATAAGGAAACTGAAGAGACCATCTTTTAATTTATTCCTTCAGACAAGTTTTCTGTAGAGAAGGAGAGTTTTTTAATCTTTTAGATGAAGATAATCCTTGTTGATGGCTATAATGTAATTTATGCATCTCCCTCCCTGAAGGCTCTTCTTTCCCGGAGTATCTACACAGCCCAGGCTCGACTTGTGGAAATGGTTTGCAGGTATTGCTCCTTCGAAAATAAAAAGGGGTATGTAGTATTTGATGCTTATAAAAAAGGTGGAGAAGAAAAAAGAGAAAAGGTCTGTCCACTTGTATCTGTTGTGTATACAGCAAAAGGGGAAACAGCTGATTCTTTCATAGAAAGATTTATCGCCAGGAACAAATCAAGGTATACCTATGTTTACGTTGTTACTTCTGATTTAGCTCAGGGGATGACAGTCCTGGATGAAAAAATAATCCCCATATCTCCTAAGAGCTTTCTTTGTCAGATTAAAACCTGCCTTGAGTTTATTGATAAGAAATACTCTCCTGGTGCTACTTTATTTATACATCATCTTATCAGCGGTGATGTTCTGGAGAAAATTCAGAAACAAAAAGATATAAAAAAATAAAGGAGCCTCGCTCATTTGACAGGAATTTTTTAATTTAGATAATAAAGAAGCTAAAAAGGAGGATTTATAAGTTATGAAAGTGGCCAGGATAAAGATAGAGGATTTTTCATATATCCCCCTTCTTTTCGGGAAAAAAGACGAGAATTTAAAGTTAATAGAAAAAGACCTGGGAGTTGAGTTTGTACTGAGGGATAATTCATTAAGAATTAAGGGGGAAAATGAAGCTGTTAACCGGGCAAAAAAGCTGGTGGAGGACCTTATCCGGCAACTGCACCAGGGCTACAGTCCTGATAAAAGAGACCTTCAACGTGCCTTAAAAAGAGTAAAAGAAGGGAAAGATTCTAATCTTGAGGAGTATTCCTCGGAGATAGTTCTTATAACCCCCCGGGGCAAAAAAATAAAACCTTATACTGAGGGGCAGAGAAAATACGTCCAGGCCATAAAGGAAAACGAGGTTGTCTTTGCCATTGGTCCTGCTGGAACCGGCAAGACCTACTTAGCTGTGGCTATGGCTGTAGCATCTCTTGGGAAAGGGGAAGTTCTGAGGATGATTCTGACCCGTCCAACTGTGGAGGCTGGGGAAAAACTCGGTTTTCTTCCTGGAGGACTGGAAGAAAAGGTGGAACCATATCTTCGTCCACTTTACGATGCCCTTTACGAGATGCTCCTTGCCGAAAAATTCCACTCTTTTATGGAGCGGGGAATAATAGAG
>QMQA01000199.1 GCA_003648845.1 Candidatus Aerophobota bacterium | reverse complement strand
TTAGCTTTGTTTCGTGTTTGTGTTTTAGATTTTCAAGCTTTTTAACAACAGAGGGAAATTTCTCATTTAGCAGGGAGATATTCTTTTCAAAGACATGGTTCATAAATATAAACAACCATTTTTTATTGTGCTTTCTCAGGGGTTCTCTTGTAGAAAAACTTATTAAAGTTATCGACTATTTTTGAATTGTTTCTTGTATGAACATACCAGTCATTAAAGAGGTTGTTTTGTTTTAGATTTGTATAGATTCTGGTTACATAATCCTTGGCCTTTTCGTACTGTTCGGGATCAAACTTCTTTTCTTCAATGACCTTGAAGATAATCTCTCCATTTGTAACTTTGACAGGCCCTCCTATATGATTAATTTTTGTGGAAAAAATAAGCTCAACAAGATTCTGGTTGCCCATTAGCTCGAATAGAGGGGCATTCTGTTCTTCGTTAAGGATGTATTGCCCGCTTAGAGTAATAAAATCTGTTCTTATCGGTTTTAATTTGTAGACCTCTGCGATTTCTTCAAACTTTTCTGGGGCCCTGCTAACAGCCTCCAGTATATTTTTTGATTTTTCGGCCACATTTTTTTCAACTTCTTCCCTGTAGGTATTTACATATTCTCGTTTAACTCTTGGCAATGCCTCTTCATAGGGCTTGATTTTTACATTATCAAGTGCTTTGATGATATGGAAACCGAATGGTGTTTCGACAATGTCGCTTATCTCACCTTTTTTTAGTTTAAATGCGGCTTCTGAAAACTCTGGAACCATATCATTCCTGTAAAACCATCCAAGATCACCGCCCTTTTCGGCTGTGGTGTCTTCAGATTCTTTTTTGGCTATTTCTTCAAACTTCCCTGTATTTTTCCTCAGCTCCTGCAGGATCTTTTCAGCTTTTTCCCTGTCTTTCTTAATCAGAATATGGGCCACATGAGCCTGTTCGAATAATCTTGGGTTTTCATTGTAAAACTTTTTCAATTTTTCTTCTGGGATATCATCATATTTCAGATATATATACTCAATCTTTTTACCGTAATCTACAAGCTGATAAAAACTCTTTGTCTCGATCTCTGATGTTGATACAATGTTAAAATGTTCATCCATAAAAAGCTCTATGGTAAGCTGTTCTTTTTCTGCCTTGTATATCTGCTTTCTATCGGCTTCAGGGGTATTGGCGAATCTTTCTTCATCGAAGTCTTTTTCAGGAGTTGCGTAGTAACCCTTTTCTATTATTCTGGCCAGTACAGTCTCTTTAGCGACTCTCAGTCCTTCTTTTTTTGCGTACTGTAGTATAAGGGTCCTCTGTATTGCAGCATCCAGTGCTCTTCTGAGTAATTGAAGATTTTGCTCCTCTGTTATCTCTTTTTCAGGATTTTTTTGCCTTTCCTCTTCGTAGAACCTTCTGTAAAGATTGGCGAACAGAGAGTCACTGCCGAGCGGGATTGGTTCACCATTTACAACCGCGATATAGTTTGGTTTACCCCTCTTTGCAGCATAGTTGTAGGCGAAACTTCCAACAAATGCAACCGCCACAAATCCGATTACAATAGAAACTATAAGCTTTTTAAACTCGGGTTTCTTCTTTGTTTTTTTCACTGGCATTAAATGATCCTGTAAGGCATTTTATTAATGTTAATAGAGCTACTTTAAGCTAATACCTATTTATTTTCTATGTCAAACAAAAAGTATTGATTCAAAATTGATGTTGCTTTTTTTCAATTTTAGTGGTATGTAAAGATGTTCGAAAAATGAAAGATGTTTTAAAAAAATGAAAAGGAGAATAAACAATGAGTAATAATATAGCAATAGTTGGAGTACAATGGGGTGATGAGGGAAAGGGCAAGATAGTACATCATCTGTCGGATTGGGCAGATGTTGTATGCAGATATCAGGGTGGAAATAATGCAGGGCATACCGTCGTTGTTGGGGGCAATAAGTATGTGTTTCATCTGATACCATCCGGGATACTCAAAGAAGGGAAAATATGCATAATTGGTAATGGAGTTGTTGTTAATCCCAATGCGTTTAAAGAAGAAGTGGATTATGTAAATAGCCTTGGGATTAATCCAGAAGGAAGGCTTTTTGTTTCTCACAGGGCTCATATAATTATGCCGTATCACATCGAGTATGATAATGCGTATGAGGAGTCCATGGGAATTGGTACTACAAAAAGAGGAATTGGACCTGCCTATGCATTTAAGTTCTTTCGGTTTGGCATAAGGGTTTGTGAACTGTATGAACATGATTACCTTGAGGATTTTCTCGAAAAGGTGCTCGAAGAGGTTAACTCTACTTTGAAGGATAGGTTTGGGAGAAAAGGGTTTGAGAAAAAGGAGATTTTGAACACAATTGATGTTTATAAAAGGATCCTCGATCCATATGTTAGGGATACAGCCACATTTCTCCATCAGCTAACCGGGGAGAATAAAAAAATTCTATATGAAGGAGCACAGGGAATTCTTCTTGATGTGGATTTTGGTACCTATCCATATGTAACATCCTCAAACCCTTCACCTGGTGGAATCTTCACCGGGCTTGGTGTAGGTTTAAAGGATGTTGGCAAGGTTATTGGAGTTTCAAAGGCATATACCACAAGAGTTGGTGGCGGTCCATTCCCAACAGAATTGAAAGATGAGGTTGGAGAGTTGATGAGACAGAGGGGTGGAGAATACGGCGCATCAACGGGAAGACCAAGAAGATGCGGCTGGTTTGATGCGGTATCCGTCAGGTACAGCTGTATGATAGGAGGAATAGATACTATAGCAATGACAAAGTTCGATATACTCGATGGTTTTGAAAAAGTAAAGATTTGTACGGGTTATATAATAGATGGCGAGAAAACATCGAGTTTTCCGCCCTGTGCAGTGAAACTCTCAAGGGCTGTGCCTGATTATATCGAAATAGATGGTTGGGAGAAAACCAGTGGGATCAGGAAGTTTCAGGATTTACCTACAAATGCAATCAGATACATTGAATTCCTTGAGGATTATCTGAAAACACCCATTGGAATTATTTCTACGGGTAAAGAGGAAAAAGATACTATTATCAGGGAAGATCTATTTTGATTTTAATTTTAATAGTTGTTAGAGTGGACTTCGGGTTTTCTTAACGATGTAGAATTATTGATGCAGTATGAAAAATCAAACAGTAGATGTTTTAGTTGTTCAAAGTACGCTGGCGCTGCAATACTTTTAATTCAATTTTACATCAGGTTTTCTATGCTTCAAAAAACTTGACATTCGTTCTTTCATCTGCTTATGGGCCTAGTGTTAATTGAAAGATTATTCATTAATTAAGAGCGTTAAAGTATTGGAGTATAATTCGAATTTTTGTAGAAATTTATAATTGTTGGTTTAAAATGAATAATAGAAGATAAAAATATATCAGGAGGTAATAGAGATGAGTGGTGAATTGAATGTTGTAAAAAGAGCACTCGATGCCGGAAATGGTATTTTGAGGCTTTTTCCAACCTGGGTTCCCAGGGTTTTCTGTATACCGGGCAAGAGGCTTAAACTGCATCCTGATGATTACTACTCTTTTGGTGCTCATAGGGGTGGAATTGATGAAAGATGGTTTGCATCCACTACAAAAGCGGATAATGGTCCTGAAACTCTTGAGGATGAGGGTTTGAGTTATATCTATTTTAAGGATGGGAGTAAGGAGCATAAGGTTTTACTCGTTGATGCAATAGATGGAATGGGAGATGAAATCCTTGGTGCCGATGTAATGAAAAAGCATGGTGGCTGGGTGATGTTTGCGAAGTTCTTCGATAATATGGACCCATTGCCCC